>JAGRHA010000480.1 GCA_020445205.1 Gammaproteobacteria bacterium | reverse complement strand
TGGGCGGAAGCCGCGAACAGCATGGCTAGGGAAACGATCAGATACCGCATGTCTCTCTCCTGATTATTTGGTGGGGTCGGCCGGATTCTTGGGTTTGGCCCGGCTGCATCCGATGAGACGTGCGAGTGCGCCAGTTATTCCCGACGGACGTGTATCAATCGATTTCTGACAGGTGCGCCGCCCAAACCGCGGAATGCGGCGATCCGCAGCACGACAGGCGGCGCCTGCCATGACCACACAAGGTGCGAACGGGAAAGATCGTCAGCGCACGCGCAGACCGGACCGGTGCAGGCGCGGCGTGACGAATGCAGGTGTCGTGAGAACAATGGTGCAAGAAACCGGGCAATCCTACCCGGACGGCCGTTCCCGGCATCAACTGTCGGGGATCACGAGGACCTGTCCGATGCGGATGAGGTTGTCGCTGCGGATATCGTTGGTTTGCCGCAGCAGTGCGACGCTGACCTGGTAACGGTCGGCGATCTCGGACAGCGTATCGCCGCGAGCGATCGTGTGTCGGATGGGCGTCTTCTTGCGTTCCGCGAGCAAGGTACCCGGTGGCGGGGCTTCTTCGAAGAAATCCTGCACACCACGCATGATCGCCTTGGCCAGGCGTTCCTGATAACCCGGGTCGCGCAGATTGCGCTCTTCGTCGGGGTTCGAGATGAACCCCGTCTCGACGAGCATCGACGGGATATCCGGTGACTTCAGCACCAGGAATCCGGCCTGCTGCACGCGCCGCCCATGGACTTTGCCGACGCGTCCGAGTTCGTTGTACACGCGGCCGGCGGCGCTCAGGCTGGCATGCTGCGTCGCCGATTGCGACAGGGCCAGCAGCACCGACGCCAGCACGGGATCCTTGTCCTCCAGGCTCACCCCACCGACCAGATCCGAGGCGTTCTCCTTCTCCGCCAGCCAGCGCGCGGCCTCGCTCGAGGCACCCCGGCGTGACAACACGTAAACGGACGAGCCCCGTACACGCTTGTCGCGGAAGGCATCGGCATGAATCGAAACGAACAGGTCCGCGCGCTGGTCGCGCGCGAGCGCCATGCGTTTGCGCAGCCCGACGTAGTAATCGCCATCGCGCGTGAGGACGGCACGCATGCCCGGCTGCTGATCGATCAGGCGCTTGACGCGACGCGCGATCTCCAGCGTGATCAGTTTCTCATCGGTACGATAACGCTTGCCTGCGGCACCGGGATCTTCGCCACCGTGGCCCGCGTCGACGGCAACGACGACGTCGCGCGCGCGCTCGATGTCGGTCGTCGATTTGGCCACCCGCGGGGTGCGGGTGGCCTCGACCGGGTACAGATCCACCACCAACATATGCCCGTAACTCGCATTGGGTTTGAGGACGAAAGTCTTCGGACGCACGGTCTGCTTGATATCGAGCACGACGCGCAGCGCACCGTCCGGCTGCTGCGCATGGCGCAACCCCGTGAGGTGCTTGTCCGACACGTCGTCGCCGACGTGGAAGCCGTCGGCTATCGCTGCCGACGCGATATCGATCACGAGCCGGTCCGGCTTGTCCAGGGTGAACACCTTGTGCTCGACAGGCGCCGTGGTATCGAACACGAGACGGGTATGGTCGGGGGCAGTCCAGACGCGCACGCCCGACACCTCGGCAGCCAGCACCACCGAGTTGGCGACGATCAGCGCCAGCAGGAATGTGAATCTCATCATGGGTTCAGAGGATCCGGTTGCCCCGAGCCGATGTCGAGAACATAGCACATGGAAAAAAACTTTCCGAGATTTATCTGTTAGATACAGGACTCTTTTCGTCAACTACTGGAGATGCTCTGCAACGCGTGAGGCGATCGCCTCTCCGTCCGCGCTGTGGGCGCAGATCGCGACATGACGAGCATCTCCGGCATGTTCCAGACGGACGTGCAAATCGGCATTAGGCAACCAGCCAGCACCCTGCTGCGGCCACTCGATGAGCAAAATGGCCGGTTCCGCAAGCATCTCGCGCAGCCCCAGGTACTCAAGTTCACCCGGATCGGCGACCCGATACAGGTCGAGGTGGTAAACGCGGCACCCGGCGATGTCATACGGTTCGACCAGCGTATAGGTCGGGCTCTTGACGCTACCTTCATGCCCCAGACCCTGCAGGAACCCGCGCACCAGCGTCGTCTTGCCGGCACCGAGATCGCCATCGAGGAATATGAGCAGACGGCGGCCCGGTGGGCATGCACGCGCGAGCGCCGCGCCGAGTTCTAGCTGCGCGGCCTCGCCTTTCACGCAGATGTCAGTCATCGCGACACTCCGGGTTCACCAGCCTACGCAGACCGTCGATCAGGTCGCCCGCCAACAACCCCCGCTCTCCACCTGCGCGCGCGGCCGCATCGGCCGCCGCCGCGTGCAGACAGACGCCGCTCTCGGCGGCATCGCGACAGTCGCGCTGCTGTGCGAGCAGACCGGCGATCACGCCGGTGAGGACATCACCCATCCCGCCGCTCGCCATCCCGGGGTTACCGTCTGCGCAGATGGCGGGCGCCGTGGCACCCGCACTAGTAATCACCGACCCCACGCCCTTGAGTACCACGGAGCCACCGAAACGCCGCTGGATCTGCTGCGTCACGGCCAGGCGCTGGACATTGATGTCAGCATGGCAGACCCGCAACAACGCCGCCGCTTCCCCCGGATGCGGCGTCAGAACCCAGTCATCGCGCGTGGTCGGGGCAGCAGCAAGCAGGTGCAGGGCATCGGCGTCAACGATCAAAGGCCGCTGCGCCGCGAGCGCGCGCTGCCACAATCCCTGCGCCCAATCGTCCCTTCCGAGGCCAGGACCGACGGCGATCACGGTTGCATGGCGCAGCAGCGGCTCGATGTCTGCCGGCTGCGCGACGCCGTGAACCATGATCTCCGGTCGTGCCGCGAGCACAGCGGCGACATGCTGCGGTTGCGTCGCGAGACTGACGAGACCGGCACCGACGCGCAAAGCGGCTTCTGCGGCAAGACGCGCTGCGCCCCCCATGCCGGCGTTGCCGCCGACGACCAGCACATGCCCGAAATGCCCCTTGTGGCAATTGCGGGGCCGCCGTCCGAATCCCCGACGCTGCTTGCGCCAGTCGATGAGACGCGCCGTGGGCAGGTTACTGGCGTACACCTTTGCCGGCACCCCGAGGCTGTCGAAACGAATCGTACCCGCGCAATCAGGGCCATCGGCGGTGAACAGGCCGACCTTCAGACCGATGAACGAGATCGTCAGCGCTGCACGTACAGCGTCACCCATGATCGCACCGCTGTCGGCGTTCAGTCCGGAGGGCACATCGATTGCCAGGCACGGAATGCCGCCCTGGTTGACTGCTGCAATGGCCTGGCGCCAGCTGCCCGTCACATCACGCTCCAGCCCCGTGCCCAACATGGCATCGACGATCACGTCGGCGGCGGGCAATTGACCATCGTAGGCCTGCCAGCTCCCGCCCATCTGCGCCCAACGTTGCGCATTCGACAGGGCGTCGCCGCGCAGCCGCTCGCGATCACCGAGCTGCAACACCGCCACCTCGCAGCCGGCATCTGCGGCGAATCGGGCAACGACAAACCCGTCACCGCCATTGTTGCCGGTGCCTGTCAGCACCACGATGCGTCGCGCCTGCGGCCATGTTGCACGCAGCAAATCCCACGCAGCTTGCCCTGCACGCTCCATCAACGTCGCGCCGGCCAGACCGAAGTCGGCAATTGCACGACGATCGAAATCGCGCACCTGCGCAGCCGTGTACAGCGCGCGCGGCAGTTCCCCGTTGTCGGGCAGTGTGCGAAATTGCGCTTTCATTTATCGGATGACCGGCGAGTGCACGCGTTGCTGATGGCGAGACAGGATGACATCGATTACACCACGCTCGCACGCCGGATAAAACGCTGGGGAGCGGAGCTCGGGTTTCAGCAGGTTGGGATCACCGATACCGCACTCAACGAAGCCGAGCGCCACCTCGACGCCTGGCTCGCGCAAGGCTTCCACGGTGAGATGACCTATATGGCGAGCCATGGCCACAAACGCACGCGGCCAGAGCAGCTCGTGCCGGGGACCCTGCGCGTGATTTCCGTGCGCATGGACTACTTGCCCGACGAACCCGACCCAGCTGACATTCTGCGCGACCCCGCGCGCGCCTTCATTTCACGCTATGCACTTGGCCGCGACTATCACAAGGTGATGCGTGCACGACTGCAGAAACTCGCGACACGTATCGAATCGGTCGCAGGCCCGTTCGGGTACCGCGCGTTCGTCGACTCGGCGCCGGTGATGGAAAAGGCACTGGCCGAGAAGGCCGGTCTCGGTTGGATCGGCAAGCACAGCAACCTGCTCAGCCGCGATGCGGGATCGTGGTTTTTTCTCGGCGAGCTGTACACCGACCTGCCGCTGCCGATCGACACACCCGTGTCGTCACACTGCGGTGATTGTCGCGCCTGCATCGATTGCTGCCCGACTGCTGCGATCGTCGCCCCGTACCAGGTCGATGCACGACGCTGCATCTCGTACCTGACGATTGAACTTCACGGCAGCATACCGTCCGAGTTGCGCAGCGCGATCGGCAACCGTATTTATGGCTGCGACGATTGCCAGCAGGTGTGTCCTTGGAACCGCTTTGCTACGCCGGCCGCCGAAGTCGACTTCCTGCCCCGTCACGGCCTCGATGAAGCGACCTTGATGGCACTCTTTGCCTGGTCGGAAGATGCGTTTCTCGCGCGCACCGAGGGTTCGGCGATCCGCCGCATCGGCTACATTCGATGGTTACGCAATATCGCGGTGGCACTGGGCAATGCCCCGCCTTCGGAGGCAATCAAGGCAGCGCTGCGGAGTCGCCAGCACTTCGAAGACGCTCTGGTGCGTGAACACGTCGGCTGGGCATTGGCGCAGCAAAACAGGGCTGGTGCCGACGACGTCAGTGCGCCATAGCCTTGGTCATAGAAGCCAGCGTGGTCCCGTCGGTGATCTCTTCGAGTGCACGCAGGTCACGGATGGCGATGATACGTCGATTGATTTCGATGATTCCTTCGTCCTGCAAGCGGTGCAACTCGCGTGAAAAAGTCTCAGCGGAGATATTGAGCGTACTCGCCACGACTGCTTTTGGCGCCGGCAGTCGGATCTCGTGGTGTGGTGCCGGCGCTTCGCGCGCCGCACGTAACAGATAGTTGGCCGTCCGCTGCTGCGCATTCTGCAGGCAACAGGTCTCCAGATCGACGATCAGGTTACGCATCATCGCACTCATGCTGCGCAGCATGGTCGCAGTGAAGTCCGGATCACGGGTCAGCGCCGCATTGATCACGTCGCGTGGAAAGAACGCGAGGCTCGCCTGTGCGAGGGTATCGACGTACACCGGGCTCGGCAGCATATTGAACATGAGCACTTCACCGAAGCTGTCACCGGGCTGCAGGACACGCAGCACGCGTTCGTCTCCGCCGCACGACAACATGTAGAGCTTGAGGTTGCCTTCGGTGACCAGATACATGCCCTCGAGGATCTCGCCGCGGCCGAGGATCCGCGTACCGCGCTTGGCACGCACGATCCAGCCGCCGCGCGCAATCTCGCGGATGCGCGGTTCATCGAGTTCGGAGAAAAGCGGCTGGTCGAGCATCACATTGACGTCGACGGGGATACGGTTCGTCGGCATGATTTATTTCGCACAAACGTCAGGTGCTGGTATTTCAGACACGAAACTGCGTGCGTCCGCCCGGCCG
>JAGRHA010000479.1 GCA_020445205.1 Gammaproteobacteria bacterium | reverse complement strand
CGGCGCGCAGACCGCGCAGGTCGTCGGACAGATCGACGAGATACCAGCGATCGAAACGTGCGGCCAGCGTCGCTGCGACGGCTGCAGCATCCTTGTCGGCCAGCATGCCGCATACCGCGACGGTCTGCCCGGATACGAACAGATCGCCGAGATTGGCGGCCAGGGTCTGCGCGGCCTGCGGATTGTGCGCCACGTCGAGTACCCAGGTCGGCTGTCCGGGCCGCACCTCGAAGCGCCCCGCCACGCGCGCGTTGAGCAGACCCTGGCGCACGGCCGCCTGATCGATCGGCAGGCGCCCGGCGAGACAATCGAGTGCGACCAGTACGCCGGCGGCATTCTCGATCTGCACGGCACCGCGCAGGCCCGGCAAGGGCAACGCACGACGGACACGCGCCGCGTGCAACAGGTCCCACTGCCCGGCATGCCGTTCGATCTGGAAATCCTCACCGGCGACCTGCAGCAGCGCACCGATGCTACGGGCATGTGCACGTACGCTGTCCGGCATTTCGCGTCCCGAGAATACGACCGGTCGGCCGCGACGCATGATGCCGGCTTTTTCATAGCCGATCGCCTCGCGATCCTCACCCAGCCAGTCCTGGTGGTCGAGTGCGATACCCGTGATCACGCCGACATCGGCATCGATGAGATTGACCGCATCGAGCCGTCCACCGAGCCCGACTTCGAGAATCACGGCATCGAGCCCAGCGTCGGCAAACAGTAGCAGCGCGGCCAGCGTGCCGAATTCGAAATAGGTCAAAGTGATGTCGCGACGCGCGTCGTCGATACGGGCGAACGCAGCGCTGATCGCCTCGTCAGCGGCACACCTGCCGTCGATGCGGATGCGTTCGTTGTAATGCAGCAGGTGTGGCGAGGTGTAGCAGCCGCAACGGTAGCCGGCGGCGGTGAGGATCGCCTCGGCGAAGGCGACGCTCGACCCCTTGCCATTGGTACCGGCGATCGTGATCACCGCGGCATCGAGCGACGGCGCGCCGAGGCGCGCCCAGACCTCCGCCACGCGGTCGAGGCCGAGGTCGATCGCCTTGGGACTGAGACCCGCCTGCCAGTCCAGCCATGCGGGCAGCGAGGTGAATCTCATGGCCACGGTGTCCACACGGGGAAATGACGTCGTTGTGAGAACGGGCCGACCGCGCGCCTGCCGGGCCGGCCATTCCTACGGCTGCATGCATTGTGTGCTCGGGTCATACAACGGGGTACGAGCAGGCGCCGACGCGCATCGACGGGGCACGCAGCCGTGGCAGTATCAGTTGCGGCCGTCGCCAGACAGCATCGCCAGCATCGAGGCGATGCGCGTGCGCATCTCGCGACGATCGATGATGCTGTCGATGGCGCCGTGTTCGAGCAGGAACTCGCTGCGCTGGAAACCCTCGGGCAGCTTCTCGCGCACGGTCTGTTCGATCACACGCGGCCCGGCGAAGCCGATCAGTGCACCGGGCTCGCCGATGTTGATGTCACCGAGCATCGCGAAACTCGCCGAGACGCCGCCCATCGTCGGATCGGTCATCACCGAAATGAACGGCAGACCACGTTTCGACATGCGCTGCAGGGCCGCCGACGTCTTCGCCATCTGCATCAGCGAGAACAGCGACTCCTGCATGCGAGCGCCGCCACTGGCGGAGAAGCAGATCATCGGGCAACGGCGTTCGATCGCGGCATTCACACCCTGTACGAAACGCTCGCCGACCACCGACCCCATCGAGCCACCCATGAACGTGAATTCGAATGCCGCGGCGATGATGTCGCGCCCTTCGAGCTGGCCGCGCATGACCACGAGCGCGTCCTTTTCGCCACTCGATTTCTGTGCCGCGACGAGGCGTTCCTTGTACTTCTTGCTGTCCTTGAACTTCAGCGGGTCCGACGACTCGAGATCGGCAGCGATCTCGTCGCGCGGTTCGGGATCGAGGAAAAGGTCGAGACGACGACGCGCACCGATGCGGTTGTGATGCCCGCACTTCGGGCACACATCCATGTTGCGTTCCATCTCCGCGCGGTACAGCACCGCGCTGCAGCTCGGGCACTTGGCCCACAGACCCTCGGGTACGGTCTTCTTGCTGCCGCCCTCGGTACGGATCCGACTCGGCATCAGTTTCTCGAACCAGCTCATGCAATTCCCCGAAAATGCGTTGACGCGAGTTTAGCAGACACGACCCTGGCGCCGGCGTGTGCTATTTGCCCCGATCCATGGCCGCGCGCATTTCGGCAAGCATCGCTGTGATCTCGCCGGTCGCCGTCGCCATGTCGCGGGGGTTGGCCTCGATGCGCGACACCAGTGCACTGCCGACCACGACGGCATCGGCGAAGCCTGCCATCGCGGCCGCGGTCTGCGCATCCTTGATGCCGAACCCGACGCCGACCGGGAGATCGGTGCAGGCACGGATCTCGGCCACCTTGTCACGCACGCTGTCGAGCGACAGGTTCGCGGCCCCGGTCACACCTTTGAGGGATACGTAGTACACGAAACCGCTCGCGGCCGCCGTGATGCGCTCGATACGCGCACGATTGCTGGTCGGCGCCAGCAGAAAGATCGGATCGATACCTTGTGCTTTCATCACCGGCACGAAACGTTCGCCTTCTTCCGGCGGGATGTCGACCGTGAGCACGCCGTCGACACCGGCCGCTGCAGCGGCTTCGGCGAATGCCTCGTAACCCATGATCTCGAGCGGGTTCAGGTACCCCATGAGGACCACGGGCGTGCGATCGTTGATCTCGCGGAAGCGCCGTACGAGGCCGATGACATCACGCAGCGACACGTGGTGCTGCAACGCGCGTTCGCTGGCCCGCTGGATGACCGGACCGTCCGCCATGGGATCGGAGAACGGTACGCCGAGCTCGATGATGTCGGCACCTGCCGCGACCATCGCGTGCATCAGCGGCAGTGTCGCCGACGGTTCCGGATCACCGGCGGTCACGAAAGGAATCAGGGCCTGTCGGCCCTGATCCCGGAGTGCGGCGAATACGCCCGCGATTCGACTCATATCTTCAATCCTTCGCGTGCCGCGACGGTGTGCATGTCTTTGTCTCCGCGCCCGGACAGGTTGACCAGCAGGGTCTGATCGGGACGCATCGTCGGTGCCAGCTTGAGCGCCTGGGCGATGGCGTGACTCGATTCGAGGGCCGGGATGATGCCCTCGGTGCGCGTGAGACGGTGAAACGCGGCGAGCGCCTCGTCATCGGTGATGGCGACATAGTTGGCGCGGCCGCTGTCCTTGAGCCACGCGTGTTCCGGGCCGACACCGGGATAGTCGAGACCCGCCGAGATCGAATGCGTCTCGATGATCTGGCCGTCGCTGTCCTCCATGAGGTAGGTGCGGTTGCCATGCAGCACGCCCGGCTTGCCGGCGCACAGCGGCGCGGCGTGGTGCCCCGTCTCGATGCCGTCACCGGCCGCTTCGACGCCGTAGATGGTCACGTCACTATCATCGAGGAAGGGATAGAACAACCCGATCGCGTTGGAACCGCCACCGACGCAGGCGACCAGCGCATCGGGCAGCCGCCCGGTCATCGTCTGGATCTGTGCACGCGCCTCGCGGCCGATCACGGCCTGGAAGTCACGCACCATGGCCGGATACGGGTGCGGGCCGGCCACGGTACCGATGATGTAGAACGTGTTGTCGACATTCGTGACCCAGTCGCGCATCGCCTCGTTGAGTGCATCCTTGAGGGTCTTCGAACCCGACGATACCGAGCGTACTTCGGCGCCGAGCAGGCGCATGCGGTAGACGTTGGCCTCCTGGCGCGCGACGTCGACCTCGCCCATGTACACGACACATTCCAGGCCCAGGCGCGCAGCGACCGTGGCCGAGGCGACGCCATGCTGACCGGCACCGGTCTCGGCGATGATGCGTGTTTTGCCCATGCGCTTGGCGAGCAGCGCCTGGCCGACGGTGTTGTTGATCTTGTGCGCGCCCGTGTGATTGAGATCTTCGCGCTTGAGGTAGATCTGCGCGCCGCCGAGTTCGCGGCTCAGACGTTCCGCGTGGTAGATGGGTGACGGGCGGCCGACGTAGTGCTGCAGGTCGGCATCGAGCTCGGCGAGGAATTCCGGATCCTGCAGATAGCGCTCATACGCGATTCGCAGCTCGTCGAGCGGCTCCATGAGCGTCTCGGCGACGAAGATCCCACCGTAAGGCCCGAAGTGACCGTGCTCGTCCGGCAGGTCGGTCAATCTGATCTCATTGTTCTGCACGTCTTACCTCTTCGATGAAGGCCTTGATCTTCGCCGCATCCTTGATGCCTTTGGATGCCTCGACACCGCCGCTCACGTCGACCGCGAACGGTCGCACGCAACGTACCGCCTCGCCCACATTGCCGGCGTCGAGACCGCCGGCGAGAACGATGCGCGGCGCCAGGTCGGCCGGGATGCAGTCCCAGTCGAACGTCTCGCCCGTACCACCGGGGACGCCCGCACGATAGGTGTCGAGCAGCAGCCCGCGGGCGCCGGCAAATTCCTGCTCGATGGCAGCGAGATCCACGCCGGGGCGGACGCGTACGGCGCGAATCCACGGCCGCTGATGTCGACCACAGAATTCGGCAGGCTCGTCGCCGTGAAACTGCAGCAGGTCGACGCCGACCTCGCCCACCACCCGCGCGATGGTGTCGGCATCGGCATTGACGAACAATGCCACCGTGGTCACGAACGGCGGTAACGTACGACAGATGGCGGCTGCCTGGGCAACACCGACATGGCGCGGGCTGGGTTCGTAGAACACGAAGCCGAGCGCGTCGGCGCCGTACTCGACGGCCGCGGCAGCATCTTGCTCGCGTGTGATGCCACAGATTTTAACCCGGGTTTTCATGCCTTTGCATTATGCCGCACGATGCGTTGTATTGAACGTGGCAATGCCGTGGTAAGTGCGGGCGTCAATCGTCCGCGGACACCCGATACGGCAGCGGCGACGGCGCCGGAATACCGAATGCCTCGGGGTACACGACACGTTCGAAATACAGGCCGTCGGGTGGCGCGGTCACGCCGCCGAGGGTGCGGTCGCGCAGCTCCAGCACCTCGCGCGCCCAGTCGACCGCACGCTCACCCCTGCCCACGGCCATCAACACGCCGGCGATATTGCGGATCATGTGATGCAGGAACGCATTGGCGTGTACGCGCAGCTCGATCAACTCGCCCCGCTGCCGCACGCGCAGTTCGTGCAACGTACGCACCGGGCTGTTCGCCTGGCAGCCGACGGCGCGATAGCTCGAAAAATCGTGCGTACCGACGAGCGCCTGCCCTGCCGTGTGCATACGCACCGCGTCGAGTGGTTTGTGCACCCAGGTCGCGCGCCCGGCGAGCAGGCAGCTGCGATGCGGTCGGTTCAGGATCAGATAACGATAGGTGCGCGACTTGGCGGAGAACCGCGCATGGAAGCTGTCGTCGACCGGCAGGGCCCATTGCAAGGCGACCGTCGCCGGCAGGTTGACGTTGGCGCCGAGCACCCAGTTGCGCGGTGTGCGCTGCGCCTCGGTGTCGAAATGCACGACTTGCCCCACGGCGTGAACGCCCGTATCCGTGCGCCCGGCACAGAAGACGCGGACCGGGTGGGCCGCGACGCTCGACAGCGCCTGCTCGACGGCGGCCTGTACCGTCCGCTGCTCATGCGACTGCAGCTGCCATCCCTTGAATGCCTGCCCGTCGTATTCGATGCCTGCCGCTATACGCATGGTGCCAATGGTCGCCTGCGCGGGCCCGTGGCGGCAACATCGCGTAGGCACCGCCCCCGCTTCGTGCCGAATCGGTTCGAGCACAATCGACGCCTACGCCGACAAAAAGACCGGACAATGGAGAACCGAAGCCGCGGTGATGACCATGTCACACACGGTGGCAGAAACGACAACGCCCCGTCTGCCGATTGTGACAGACGGGGCGCCCGTAGCCGTGGATCAGCCTAGCTGCGAAAGCAGCTTTTCGGCATCGTCACGCTGACCGTCGTCACCTTCGGCGACGACCTCTTCGAGGATGCTGCGCGCACCCTCCTGGTCTCCCATCTCGACGTAGGCACGTGCCAGATCGAGTTTGGTGCCGACGTCATCTTCGGAGTCCGGCGCGGAGTCCAGATCCAGATCGCCCAGCGAGTCTTCTTCGCCACCCTCCGAATCGAACGCCATATCCAGGCTCAACGGTTCGTCGAGTCCGACCTCGGCGACGCCGGTGTCCTCGGCGACCAGGCCCGGTGTACCGCCACTTGCGGGGGCTGCGTTGGCGCCCGGACCGAGATCCGAATCCAGGGCCGACAGGTCGCTGAGTTCGTCCAGTTGCGCCTGCAGCTCAGCCGCACTGAAGTCGGAATCGAGACTCAGCGTCGACTCGCCCTGATCCACGGCCGCTTCGGCCTCGGCCATCATGCTGTCGAGGTCCAGGGTATCGTTGATCGTGTCTTCGTCGCCGCCCTCGGCGAAGCCCTTGTCCGCATCGGGCATCTCGAAATCCAGGGGCTCCAGATTGTCGAGCGATACGGGTTGCGGCGCCGCAGGTTCCGGTGGCGCGTTGAAATCCGAGTTGTCGTCGAGGTCGAGGCTGATCGAAACCTCCGACGCCGGCTCCAACTCGGTCAGCACGCTTGCGTCTTCCTGGTAGGCCGCGTTCAGCTCGGACAGCTCGAGATCCTCGAGCGACAGGGTGTCATCGTCGACGGCCGCACCCGCGGCAGCTGTCACGGCCGTCGCCGCACCCGCCTTCCACGACGCGTTCTCGTCACGCTCGAACAAGGGATTGTCAGGCGCCAGCTCGTGACCCATGTCCTTGGCACGCGACCAGGCATCTTCGTCCACGGCGTCCTGACCACTGTCGACCATCTCCTGCGCGAGGACCGTAAACGCAGCGCCGTTGCGCGTCGCGTAGTGGACTTCGAGCAACTTGTGCTTCAATGCCAGGCGGTCGGGGTCGCGCTGCATGGCCTGCTTCAGCAGCTCTTCCGCCTGCTGGTAGCGACCGTAGGCGATATACACGTCCGCCTCGGATACGGGATCGACTTCGCCCGTTTCGTCCTGCAAGGCGTTGATGTCGCTCGGCGCGAAATCATCGAGGAAGGTGCTATCCGGCAGGTCGTCCAGCGCATCTGCATCGAGGATCGGCTCGTCGACCGCAGGTGTCTCCTGGGCAGTGCCCGCGTTGACATCGGCCGTTGCCGCTGCGGCCGTGCCGGCACCCGCTGCGACCAGAGTCATGGCGTCGTCGTCATCGGACGCATCCGTACGCCGCCGGCGTGTGAACAACCAGCCCAGCAGGCCGAGCAGACCGACGCCGCCGACAGCGATGGGGACGATATTCTGCTCCACCATGCTTGGCAGCGAGCTGTCTTCCGCCGGCGCCGCCACGGGTTCGTCTGCAACGACCGGCGTGGGCGCGGGTTCCGCCGCTGGTGCCGGCTCGGGGGCCGACATGCCGCCCGCAGGCACCCCGCTGGTGGCGGCCGGTTCAGCTGGCGCATCGGCCATCACGATCGTCTCGGCGGCAGGTGCGCCGTCGATGACGACTTCGTTGCCTTCGCTCGCCGGTTCGGCGGTCGACATCGAGGACTCCTCGACGGGCGCCGCCGGGGTCTCCGACGCGCTGTCGAGACCGAGCACGATACGATCGGGATCGATCTGGCTCGGCATCTCGAGGTCCATGACCGCGGGCAACGTCTGTTCCGCGGCACTGGTCGCATCTGCGACTGCATCCTGCCGTGTCTCCACCTCGACCACGGGCGTCGCGTCGTCTGCTGCTGTGCCGCCGGACAACAATTCGGCGACAGCATCGTCGACGGCCTTGGAAACGGCTTCGACGCGCTCTCCGGCGTCCGCCGCGACGTCGCCGACCGCCAGCTCAGCGGGCGTCGCCTGCTCGACCGGAGCCACGGTCTCGGCAGCGTCGTCGATGACGGCCTGGTTACCCATGACGATGTCGTCTGCCGGGGCCGACGCCTCGGTCGGCAACGGCAGTACCGGCGGGACGGCGTCTTGCGTCGGTGCCGCACCCTCGGTGACGACACGATCCTGTAGCTGCGCGAGCTGCTCGTCTTTCAGTGACAGCAGGCGCTGCATGTTCTCGAGCCGATCCTGCAGGTCATCGACCTGCGTGCGCAGGGTTTCGGCTTCCTGGCGCGAGCTTTCGGCGTTCTCGCGCGCCGCAATCAGGCGCGCCTTGAGGTCGGTCGCTTGCGGCGCGGTGGCATTGTCGTCGCCTGCACCTGCCTCGCCTTCGCCCTTCGGCCGTGCCGTGGCGATGCGCAACTGATCGCTCGCGTCGCTGTCGGCGCCGCCGCCTGTCACGCTGGCAGCAGCCGGCTCCGCACCCGCGTCTGCTGCATCAGCCGCGTCCGCCGCGGCCGGGGTAGCCGGCTGCAGCTTTTCGTTGCGCTGTGCCAGCCAGCGGTCCTGCTGCGCGCGGTAGGCGGCGCGCGCCTCGGCACGGCTCATGCGCTGAATCTCGTCGAGCGACGGGATGCGCAGGATGCGACCGCGGCGCAACTTATTGATGTCGTTGTCGATGAACGCGTCCGGATTGGCTTCGAGCAGCGCCATCATCATCTGTTCGATGGATACACCGCCGGGCTTGGTCTTCGAAGCGATCCGCCACGCCGTGTCGTTCGCCTTGACCGGGCCGTACTCACCCGCAGTCGATGCGGCCGTGGGCGCCGACGCTGCCGCCGTGCCGCTGGCCTTCGACGGCTGTGCCTTGACCGGCGCCGCCTTGGCCGGAGCCGATGGCGCGCTCGTCTGCGGTTTGGCGGCGGTCTGTGCCGGTTTCACCACCGGAGCACGACGCTTGGTCGTGGTCGGCGGGTCGAGCAGCACCGTGAACTCGCGCATCAAACGGCCTCGCGGCCAGTCGACCTCGACGAGGAAATTCATGAACGGTTCACGGATCGGGAAATCCGATGTGATCCGCACGATCGGCTTGCCGCGCTTGTCGAGCACGGGCTCGAATTTCAACAGCGACAGGTAGAAAGGCCGGTCGATACCGGCTCGCCCGAACGCTTCGGCATCGGCGAGTCTGACTCGAACCGAGCCGATCTCATCCGAATTGACCGACAACAGCGAAATTTCGCCGTTGAAGTTCTGATTAAGCGTGGATTTCGAACTGAGTTCACCCAACCCCAATGCGTACGCCGGAACCGTCACCGTTCCCAACGCGAGTGAAACCGCCAACGCCAACTTGCGGACCATGGATCCTCCCCCCAGGTGCGTTCCTGCCCCGGTTTCGCTGCCGTGCAATCCGTCGCTAAACGTTTGTTCACGAACAGGAACCAGTGTACTGATTTCGCGCCAACTATAGCTGAATCAAGGTTTTGTACCAATGGCGCTAACGGCAGCGGGCCCGGAAACTGAAGTAGTTTCCGGGCCCGCAAATGAAAAATTTATCGATGCCGTGTGAACGGCGTCACTTTGCCATGAGGATCTGCAGCATTCGGCGCAACGGTTCGGCCGCTCCCCACAACAATTGATCCCCGACGGTGAACGCATTCAGGTACTGCGGTCCCAGGTTCATTTTGCGCAGACGGCCCACCGG
>JAGRHA010000478.1 GCA_020445205.1 Gammaproteobacteria bacterium | reverse complement strand
TTCGTTGTTTTGCCATCGGCAGCCACGCTCGGCAGCTTTCTCGGCAAGCCGTCGAATTACGTGTCGGTGTACTGGAAGACAGGCGATAAGGACCAGGCCGAGTGACCGCGGGCGCTTACCGCCCGGGGTGGGAGCACGCGCGCTAGACGGGCAGGCATCGTATTGACACGCACTCATTGGCGGCCGTGACAGGGGAAGCCGTGCCGTGATTGCGCTGCCGATGCCATCCTGACGCGCATGGCGTGCGATGGTCCGTGCTGCATGTCCTACACAACGCGGTCGCGTGCACTGAGTACAGCTTGCCAGCATGTTATTCGCGATGGTTTGGCGCCGACCATCCCATGAAATGCGTATGTGAGCGTCAGTGGTGTGCGCAAGATTTGGTGCGGATTGCGATCGGCGGATTCGGTGGATACGCCGAGACGCGTGCCGTCGTTGGATGAGTGCGTGCAAGCGGGGTGACGGGCGATTCGGGTGGGACGTGGCACCGTTGCCTCGAGCGTCGTTTGCGATCGGGTCCGGGTTGCGCTGCATCAGTGCTGCCGCCGCACTTTTTTTGATAGTGTTGTTGCGGTGCCCGCTTTACTCCAGCGAGAGCCGGAATCGATGTTGAACAAACGCCGCCTGATCGTGCTCATTGTCGTTGTCGTGGTACTTGCGCTTGCCGTGATCTATGTCGTTCGACACAAAGCAGGCGAGGGCGGGCTGGCGGGCGTGTTCGCCGATGACACGGTGCCCGAAGGATTCGCCACCAGCAACGGCCGCATCGAGGCGACCGAGGTCGATGTCGCCAGCCGCCTCGCCGGACGTCTGACCGAGGTCGGGCCGCGTGAGGGCGAACGCGTCGAGGCAGACAGCGTCGTTGCGCACGTCGATACCGAGAGCCTGGAAGCCCAGCTGCGCCAGGCCAAGGCCGAGCGCAACAGTGCGCACCAGGAAAGCGAGCACGCGAAGGCGGTCGTGGCGCAGCGCGAGAGCGAGCTCGAACTTGCCCGGCGTGAGCTCACGCGCCTGCAGCGACTGTCGAAACAGGGCCAGTTCGTGTCGGAGGAATCGGTCGACCAGTCGCGCACCGCGGTACGCACGGCCGAGGCCGCGGAGCGAGCTGCACGCGTGCTCGTGGCCGCGACCGAGGCCGCAATCGAAGCGGCGCAGGCGAGTATCGAACGTATCCAGGTCGACATAGACGACAGCACCCTGCGTGCGCCGCGCAGCGGCCGCGTGCTGTATCGGCTGGCGGAACCCGGCGAGATCGTCGGCATTGGCGGCAAGGTGCTGTCGCTGCTCGATCTCAGCGATGTGTACATGGTCGTGTATCTGCCCGAAACCGTGGTTGGTCGCGTACCGCTGAACGGTGAGGCACGCATCGTGCTCGATGCAGCCCCCGAATACGTGATTCCCGCGGAGGTGTCGTTTGTGGCCGCACGCGCGCAGTTCACGCCAAAACAGGTGGAAACGCGCAGCGCACGGGAAAAGCTCTCGTTCCGCGTCAAGCTGCAGATTCCGGCCGCGCTGTTGTCGCGCTATGAATCACTGGTCAAGACGGGTGTGCCGGGCGTCGCGTACGTGCGCCTCGATCCACAACGCCAATGGCCCGATAACCTGCAGCCGAAGCTGCCGCCATGGAACGAGAAAGCCGCGGCGCCGTCGTCGAACTGAGCGGTATCCGCCACACCTATCGCGCGACCACGGCGCTCGACGGTATCGATCTGGCGCTGCCCGCCGGTCGCATGAGCGGCCTGATCGGACCCGACGGCGTCGGCAAGTCCACCTTGCTCGGTCTGATCGCCGGCGTGCGTCGTCTGCAGCAGGGCAGTGTCCACGTGTTCGGTGCCGATCTCGCGCAGGCCGAGCAACAGCGCGAGGCCATGCACCGCATCGCGTACATGCCGCAGGGGCTCGGGCGCAACCTGTACGCCACGCTCTCGGTTGCCGAGAACCTCGATTTCTTCGGTCGCCTGTTCGGGCAGGACGCACCGACGCGTCGTGCCCGCATCGCCGAGCTGACGGCGGCGACCGGCCTCGCCGAGTTCGTCGATCGACCGGCGATGAAGCTGTCGGGCGGTATGAAGCAGAAGCTCGGACTGTGCTGCGCCCTTATCCATGAACCCGACCTGCTGATACTCGACGAGCCGACGACGGGTGTCGATCCGCTGTCACGGCGGCGCTTCTGGGATTTCATGGACCATCTGCGCACGCGCCGGCCCGATATGACCATCATCGTCTCGACGGCGTACATGGAGGAGGCCGAGCGCTTCGATACGCTGGTGGCGATAGACGCGGGTCGTGTGCTGGCCAGTGGCAGCGCCGAAGAACTCAAGCGGCAGACCGGTGAGTCCGACATGGAGGCCGTGTTCGTCGCCTTGTTGCCCGAGGATCGCCGCCGCGGACATCAGCAACTCGTGGTACCGCCGCGCGCGGTCGAGGACAGCGGTCCACCGGCGATCGAGGCACACGGCCTGACGCGCCGGTTCGGCGACTTCACGGCGGTCGACGATGTTTCGCTGCAGATCCACAAGGGCGAGATCTTCGGCTTCCTCGGCTCCAACGGCAGCGGCAAGACGACCACGATGCGTATGTTGACCGGTCTGTTGCCGCCGAGCGACGGCGACGCGCGAATCTTCGGCAGGGCCATCGATCATCACGATGCCTCACTGCGTTTGCGCGTGGGATTCATGTCGCAGGCCTTTTCGCTGTATTCGGAGCTGACCGTACGGCAAAACCTCGACCTGCACGCTCGCCTGTTCGCGCTCGACGAGCATCGACGCCGCGCGCGCATGGCGCTGCTTACCGAGCGCTTCGGTCTCGGGCGCTATCTCGATCAACGTGCCGAACAACTGCCGCTCGGGGTACGGCAACGCCTGTCGCTGGCCGTGGCCATGATCCATGAACCCGAGCTGCTGATCCTCGATGAACCGACCTCGGGGGTCGATCCCGTGGCGCGTGACGCCTTCTGGGCACTGCTCGTCGAACTGTCGCGTGAGCATGGCGTCACGATCTTCATCTCGACCCACTTCATGAACGAAGCCGAGCGGTGTGACCGCATCTCGCTCATGCATGCGGGACGCGTGCTGGCCCAGGGCACGCCGCGCGAGCTCAAGGACGCGCAGGGCACGGATTCACTCGATGACAGTTTCATCGCCTACATCGAGCAGGCCAATCCGCAGGATGAAGTCAGCGCCGCCGACCCGACGATCGTCAGCACCAGGACACAGCACGCACAGAGCGACGGCTCGCGTTTTTCGCTGCGCCGCCTGTGGGCTTACGCGTTGCGCGAGTCGATGGAACTGCGTCGTGACCCGATTCGTCTGGCGTTTGCGCTGCTCGGTCCGATGCTGTTGATGATCGCCATGGGCTACGGCATTTCGTTCGATGTCGAGAACATCCACTATGCCGTGCTCGACTACGACAAGAGCCCGGCCAGTCGCGACTACCTCGGGTATTTCGAGGGCTCGCGTTATTTCCTGCGTGAACACGACCTCGTCGACGACGCCGACCTGCTCGATCGTCTGGTGGCCGGCAAACTGACCGTGGCCATCGAGATACCGCCGGGCTTCGGCCGTGCGCTGACACGGGGGACACCGACCGAAGTCGGCTTCTGGATCGATGGTGCTTTCCCGTTCCGCGGCGATACCATCGCCGGCTACGTCGACGCGGTCCACCGCACCTTTATCGCCGACCAGGGGACCCGCGGCGGCCTGCTCGCGTTGCAGATGCAGCCACTGCAAATCGAGATGCGATTCCGCTATAACCAGGCGTTCGAGAGTGTCTACGCGATGGTCCCCGGGATCATGATGCTGCTCCTGATCATGGTCCCCGCGACGATGACGGCCGTCGGCGTGGTACGCGAGAAGGAACTTGGCTCGATCACCAACTTCTACGCGACGCCGACGCGCAGCGTCGAGTTTCTGCTCGGTAAGCAGTTGCCTTACGTCGGTCTGGCGATGCTCAGTTTCCTGACGCTGCTGCTGCTCGCGTTGATGCTGTTCCGCTTGCCGATGCAGGGGAGTCTGATCGCGCTGTCGTTCGGTGCACTGTTGTTCGTGTTCGCCAGCACTGGACTCGGGCTGCTGATGTCGACCTTCATGCGCACGCAGATCGGCGCAGTGTTTGCGACCGCGATCGCCAGCACCATTCCGACCATGCTGTTCTCGGGCATGCTGTTGCCGGTGTCGTCGCTGAGTGGTCCGGCGCGCGGCATGGGCTATGGCTTTCCGAGTTCATGGTTTCACCACGTGAGTGTCGGTACCTTCACCAAGGGCCTGCAGATGAATGCCCTGTGGCAGGACTACCTTGTGCTGGCCGCTTTCGGCATCGGCTTTCTGCTGCTCGGCCGGCTGCTGCTGCCGGCGAAGGAGCGCTGAGGTGCAGCTGCGCAACATCTACCGGCTCGGCCTCAAGGAGCTGATCAGTCTGCGCCATGATCCGGTGCTCGTGCTGCTGATCATCTATGCCTTCACGTTCTCCATCATCGCGCCGGCACGGGGTGTGAAGCTGGAGCTCGTCAACGCCTCGGTGGCGGTGGTCGACGAAGACCGATCGCAATTGGCGTACCGCATCGCCGACAGCCTGCGTGAACCGTATTTCCAGGCCCCTGCCCGTATCGATATCCGCGACATCGATGCGGTCATGGATGCAGGTGACTACACCTTCGTGATCGACATTCCGCCCGATTTCGAAGCGGATCTCAGCGAGGGTCTGCGACCCACGGTGCAGGTCAATATCGATGCCACCGCGATGGCACAGGCCGGTGCGGGTGCACGCTACATCGAGCAGGCGCTCAACGAGCAGGCACGTGACTACCTCGCGCACTTTCCCGTCGATACGACGCTGCCCGTGACGGCGGTGACGCGCCTGGCGTTCAATCCGAACGGCAATTCGGTGTGGTTCATGGCCGTGATGCAGCTGGTCAACATGAGCACCCTGCTCGGCATCCTGCTGACCGGTGCGGCGCTGATCCGCGAACGCGAACACGGCACGATCGAACACCTGCTGGTGATGCCGTTGAGCGCGAGCGAGATCGTGATCGCCAAGATCTGGTCGAATGCGCTCGTGATACTCGTGGCGGCGACCGTGTCGGCCCTACTGGTCGTACGCGGGGTTCTCGACGTGCCCATCGAGGGCTCGTTGGCCCTGTTTCTGCTCGGGCTTGCCGTCTACCTCACGGCGCTCACGGCAATCGGCATCCTGCTGGCCACGGTCGCTCGCAGCATGCCGCAGTTCGGCTTGTTGTCGATTCCGGTGTTTCTCGTCTTGTACATGCTGTCGGGCGCGATGACGCCGATCGATACCATGCCCGAGCTGTTGCAGCGCGTGATGTGGGTATCACCGACCATGCACTTCGTGGCGTTCAGTCAGTCGGTGGTGTTCCGCGGTGCGGGCATCGCTGTCGTCTGGCCGCAGCTGCTGGCCACGGGGCTCATCGGCATGTTGGCGTTCGCGGCGGCCCTGGCGCGCTTCCGGCGCACGGTGACTTTGACCCGACTGTAGCGCAATACCGGCGTGAGCCTGAGGGGCGCTGCGACGCGCCTGGTCGCATGATCCGCCGATCGATCGGTGCGTCGACACGCCCGCATCATGCCTGCTGCTGCGCTCATGTGCGGGTCGAGTCACCCTTTCATTCTGACGGCGGAAGCAATGGCGATCGCAAACGCCGGGCGTTGACCGCGGCGTATGGCCGCCGCTACCGTGGAACACGGCTGGGCCAGCCGCGCAGCGGCACGAGGTGTTTCGACACATGTTCATCGGCGTACTGGAACTGTTCAAGATCGGGATCGGCCCGTCGAGTTCGCATACCGTTGGACCGATGGTCGCGGCCGGCGATTTTGCCGCGCGCGTGCGCGCCCATGTCGCGGCGAATCCTGCGCTATCGGGGTTGCGCCTGCGCTGCACGCTCAAGGGCTCGCTGGCCTATACCGGCAAGGGGCATGCGAGTGACCGCGCTGTCGCCCTGGGGCTGCACGGGTTCCGCCCGGCGGCGCTCGCCGAGGTCGATGTCGATGCGGTCACGGCACGTATCTGGAAAACAACCACGGTCGATGTCGGTGGTGACACGCCGGTGCGCTTCGTCGCCGCGGACGACGTCGTTTTCGATCGCGGTGAACCGCTCGCCGAACACCCCAATGGCATGATCTTCGCGTTGCTCGATGACGGCGATTCGGTCTGTCTGACCGAGACCTACTTCTCGATTGGTGGTGGTTTCGTCAACACGCTCGCGGAAATGGATGAACTCGTCGCGCCACTCAAGACCCAAGTGCTCGATGATGTCCCTTATCCGTTCGATTCGGCGGCCGCGATGTTGGCCATGGCGGCGGAGAGTCGCCTCGATATCGCGACGATGAAGCTCGCCAACGAAAAAGTGCGCCAGTCCGCGGCGACACTCGACGATGGTATCGCCGCCGTGTGGCTGGCGATGCGACGCTGCGTCGAGAATGGTCTCGCCGCCGACGGCGTGCTACCGGGTTCGCTCGCCCTGCCTCGACGTGCCGCTGCGCTGTACCGCAAGCTGAGCGAGCAGCCGGCGCGGGCCACGGTCAACGACTGGTTGTGTGCCTATGCCATGGCGGTCAACGAAGAGAATGCTGCGGGGCACATGGTGGTGACCGCGCCCACCAACGGGGCCGCGGGCGTGATCCCGGCGGTGCTCCACTATTTCGTCGAACACGAGGGCGGCAGTGCGCAGCAGGTGCGCGATTTTCTGCTGACGGCTGCGGCGATCGGCGGCCTCATCAAGCATCGTTCATCGATTTCGGGCGCCGAGGTCGGCTGCCAGGGCGAGGTCGGATCGGCCGCGGCGATGGCGGCCGCGGGGCTGTGTGCCGTACGTGGCGGTACACCGCCGCAGGTCGAGAATGCCGCTGAGATCGCGCTCGAACACCATCTCGGCATGACCTGCGACCCCGTCGACGGACTGGTTCAGGTGCCGTGCATCGAGCGCAACGGGTTCGGCGCGATCAAGGCATTCACGGCCGCGTCGCTGGCCTTGCACGGCACGGGCCAGCACTACATGCCATTGGATGCCTGCATCGCGGCGATGCGTCAGACCGGCCAGGAGATGTCGCACAAGTTCAAGGAGACGTCGCTCGGCGGTCTCGCCGTCAGCCTCACCGAATGCTGAACGGCGGGGCGCGTCGTGCTCAACCGCTGCGACCGGGAAAGGCGGGCAGGTGGAGTCGCCAATGCAACGCCGCCAGGCGCAGTGCCAGCACCAGGGTGCCGGCGATCAACGCGGGTGCGGGCGAGGGGATGTCCAGCGCGTCGAGCAGTTGCAAGGTGATCGCACCGAGCAGCGCGGCCGACGCGTAGATCTCGCGTCGTAACACCAACGGCACGCGGTTGACCAGCACGTCGCGGATGATGCCGCCGAACACCCCGGACATGACGCCGGTCATCGCCGCGATCACACCGGGGCCGAGCTGGTCGACACCGATACGCGTGCCGACCACCGTGAACACCGCGAGCCCGAATGCATCAGCGATCACGAGCAGGTTGCTGCGCAGCGGGCGGACGTGCGCGACGACGAAGGTCAGCAGCGCGGCGGCGAGCGCCACCCATACGTAGAGAGGGTCGCGTACCCAGAATACGGGTGTCGTACCGATCACGAGGTCACGCAGCGTGCCGCCACCGACGGCGGTGACGAAGGCGAGAACGACGACGCCGAACAGATCCATGCGCTTCTGACCTGCCGCCAGCGCGCCGGAGCACGCGAACACCGCGACACCGAACAGGTCGAGCCAGTAGATCATGGCTGCGCTGCGTAGACCCGCGGTACGCGGCGCGTCACGCCCGTGAACAGTTCGTAGGCGATGGTGTCGGCGTACCGCGCGACCTCGTTGGCGGATACGTGCGGCCCCCAGAGCTCGACCAGGCTGCCGACGCGCGCGTGCGGTACCGGACCCAGGTCGACGGTGAGCATGTCCATCGACACACGACCGACGATACGCGTGCGTATACCGTCGACCATCACGGGGGTGCCATCGGTGGCGTGACGTGGATAGCCGTCGCCGTAACCGATCGCCACCACACCGATGCGTGTTGCCTGCTCGCAGACGAAGCGTCCGCCATAACCCACGGCGTCACCGGCGGCCAGTGTCCGCATCGCGATAATCGCAGATTCCAGCCGCATCACAGGACGCAGCGCAGCGTCCGTGGCCTGGCGTTGCTGCAGTGGTGATGCGCCGTAGAGCATGATCCCGGGGCGCACCCATCCGCTGCGCGTCGCGGGCCAGGCCAGGGTTGCGGGCGAGTTGGCGACACTCGTGGCGTGTTCGAGATCCCGTGTGGCGTCGTGGAACGCCGACAGTTGTTGTTGCGTGTAGGCGATATCGGTCTCGTCGGCACGCGCGAAGTGTGTCATGTGCACGATCTCACCGACATGTGCGCACGCAGCGAGCTCGGCATGTGCGCGGCGGAAGCCGTCACGGTCGAAACCGAGTCGATGCATGCCACTGTCGAGTTTCAGCCACACCCGATAAGGCCGCTGCGGCCGGCTGTCGAGCAGCCACTGCAGCTGATGGTCGGCATGAACCACCTGGATCATGTGCTCGCGATCGACATCGACGAGTTCATCGGGTGTGAACACGCCCTCGAGCAGCACGATAGCGTTGGCGACGCCGCTGGCGCGCAGTTCCATGGCCTCTTCGAGACAGGCAACGCCGAACGCGTCTGCCTCGCCGGCCAACGCGCGGGACAGTTCGACGGCGCCGTGACCGTAGGCGTCGGCCTTGACTACGGCGACGGCACGCGCGCCGGCGGCCAGCGCTTTGGCGTGGCGATAGTTGTCGACAAAGGCCGCAATGTCGATGCGTGCGCGCGTTGGGCGTGTCATGGTAATCGGGTCCACAGCGATGGCCGGTCTGACGAATCAGACCGGCCATGCATTCACCGGCAGGTCAGTCGTTCTCGCCCGCACGCGACAGGTATTCGCGTGTCAGCTTGAACACCACGGGGCTGAGCAGGATCAGCGCCAGCAGGTTGGGTATCGCCATGAGGGCATTGAGCGTATCGGCCAGCAGCCAGGCGAAATCCAGGTGCACGAGCGTGCCGACCATGACGCCGAGAATCCACAGAATGCGGAACGGCGTGATGGCTTTGACGCCGAACAGGTACTCGGCACATTTCTCGCCGTAGAAGCTCCAGCCGAGAATGGTCGTGAACGCGAACACCGCGAGCGCTACGGCGACGATCTGCGCACCGGCCGTGGGCAGTGCCGCGGCGAAAGCCGCCGAGGTCAGGTCGGCACCGTTGACACCGCTGGTCCAGGCGCCCGACGTGATGATCACCAGGCCGGTCATGGTGCAGATCATGATGGTGTCGATGAAGGTGCCGAGCATCGCGACCATACCCTGCTTGACCGGGTCCTTGGTCCTCGCGGCAGCGTGTGCGATCGGTGCACTGCCAAGGCCTGCCTCGTTGGAGAAGATACCGCGAGCGACGCCAAAGCGAATCGCTGCCCATACTGCGGCGCCCGCGAACCCGCCTTCGGCCGCGATCGGCGAGAACGCGTGCGCGAACACCAGGCCCAGTGCCGGGCCGATCTTGTCGGCATTGATCACCAGCACCACCAGCGCAGCGCCGATGTAACCGATCGCCATCAGCGGCACCAGCTTACCGGCCACGGCACCGATACGCTTGATGCCGCCGAGCAACACGGCGGCGGTCAGGCCCATGAGGATCAGGCCGGTCGCGTACGCCGGGATGCCGAACGTGGTCTCGAGCACCTGTGATACCGAGTTGGACTGCACGGTGTTGCCGATCCCGAAGCCGGCCAGCATGCCGAACAGTGCGAACAGGAAGGCGAGCCAGCTCCAGTGTTTGCCGAGGCCGTTGCGGATGTAATACATGGGTCCGCCGACATGGTTGCCGAGCTCGTCCACTTCGCGATAGCGCACGGCGAGTACGGCTTCAGCATACTTGGTTGCCATGCCGACCAGCGCGGTGCACCACATCCAGAACAGCGCGCCGGGCCCGCCGAGGAACACGGCAGTGGCGACACCGGCGATGTTGCCGGTGCCCACGGTCGCCGACAGTGCCGTCATCAGCGCATTGAACGGTGATACCTCACCATCCTTTTCGACGTCGCTGCCGGTCTTTCGCCCCTCGAACAACAGGCGGAAACCGCGGCCAAGGCAGCGGATCGGCATGAGTTTGAGACCGGCCTGCAGGTACAGGCCGACACCCAGTATGAGGACCAGCATTACCGGCCCCCAGACGATACCGTTCAGTGACGATACCCATTCTCGGATCATTTCCACTGCGCATTCCTCCCCTTTGCTATTGCTTTTTTTGTCGGGACGGATTGCGTGGACCTGGGTCCTCCGTCCCGGCGGCTGTGGCCCGCCGGCAGGATCACCGGGAAACGGGCCGGACGGTCAGGCGACGATCGGCGTCGCGCCGCCCGCCATGTACTTCGGTTTGAAGGCCCCGCGATAACGTTGCATGGTCAGGCCGTCGATATCGATCTCGGGCTGGCGCTCGTTCATGACGTCGGCAAGCAGTCGACCGGATCCGCACGACATGGTCCAGCCGAGGGTGCCATGCCCGGTGTTGAGGTAAAGGTTCGAGTACGGAGTCGGTCCCACCACGGGCGTGCCATCTGGCGTCATCGGCCGCAAACCGGTCCAGAATTCTGCCTGCTCGATATCGCCGCCGTCGGGAAACAGGTCACGTACCACATGCGTGACGGTCCCGCGCCGTTGTGGCTTGAGCGCCAGCGAGTAGCCCGTGAGTTCGGCGGTGCCGGCGACGCGGATGCGGTCACCGAGGCGGGTGACGGCGACCTTATGCGTTTCATCCATCACGGTCGACACCGGCGCGGCTTCATCGCAGGTCACCGGCAGCGTCAGTGAGTAGCCCTTGACCGGATAGATCGGCAGGTCGATGCCGAGCGGTTTCAGCAGGCGTGGCGAGTAGCTGCCGAGCGCGACCACGTAGTTGTCGGCCTGCATCAGGCCCTTGTCTGTATACAGCCCGATCACGCGCCCGTCGCGCGTGATGAGATCCTGCGCGGTGACGCCGAAGCGGAAATCGACACCGAGCTCGACGCACTGCTGCGCCAGTCCGTCAGTGAATTTGTAGCAGTCGCCGGTTTCGTCGAGCGGCAGGCGCAAACCCCCCGCCAGTTTGTGCGCGACGCGCGCGAGCGCCGGTTCGGCAGCCACACACGCCTCGACGTCGAGACGCTCGTAGGGAACGCCGCATTCCTGCAGCACTGCGATGTCCTTTTCGGCATCCTGCACCTGTTTCATGCTCCGAAACAGCTGCAGGGTGCCACGTGTGCGTTCGTCATAGTCGATGCCCGTGTCGGCACGCAACTCACCGAAGGCGAAACGGCTGTACTCCGCCAGCCGCAGCATCCGGCTCTTGTTGACCGCGTAACGCGGCGCCGTGCAGTTGCGCAGCATGTTGACCATGAAGCGTAGCATGGCACCGTCGATACGCGGGCTAATGACGAGTGGCGAATGTGCGCTGAGCAACCACTTGATGGCTTTCAGTGGGATGCCGGGCGCGGCCCACGGCGCGGAATAGCCCGGGGAGACTTGGCCGGCGTTGGCGAAGCTGGTTTCCAGACCGGCGCCGGATTGGCGGTCCACGACGGTCACGCGGTGGCCCGAGCGGGCGAGGTAGTAGGCCGTGGTCGTGCCGATTACGCCACTGCCGATGACGATGGTGTGCATGTGCGGGTCTCCGGGAGAACGCTGCGAATCAGGGAGAAATCCTATCCGTCATGCAACAAAAAGTTCTGGCGTTTTCGGGTTTTTATCGATAAATAATCTTGAAAATTCCTTAAAAGCAGAAAAAATTACCGTCATGGCCAGTGGCACATCCCGTAAGCTCGATCGCATCGACCGCCGCATACTGCGTGCGCTACAGGCGGACGGTCGCATCTCCTACGTCGATCTCGCAGACAAGGTCGGGCTGAGTACCTCGCCGTGCCTGGAGCGCGTGCGCAGGCTGGAGAAGGATGGGTTCATCCGCGGCTACACGGCACTGCTCGACCCGTCGCGCCTGGAAGCGAGTCTTCTGGTCTTCGTCGAAATCAGCCTGAGCTACACCTCGGGTACGGTGTTCGAGGATTTCCGCCGCGCCGTGGCGCACTGGCCCGAGATACTCGAGTGTCACCTGGTGGCCGGTGATTTCGACTACTTGCTCAAGCTGCGGATAGCCGACATGGCCTCGTATCGTCAGCTGCTCGGCGAGATCCTGCACACGCTCCCGGGTGTACGTGATTCGCGCACGCTCGTCGCCATGGAAACGGTGCAGGAGTCGACGCGCCTGGTGGTCCGAGACTGATGGCTCGTCGCCCGGTTTGCTGACGATGTCTGCATTAGTAGTTGCATAGCTAACTAGAAAGGACTAATCTTAACGGCATGTTCGATCACTGCATGTATTTCAACACCTCGGCACTGGCGCGACGCCTGGAGCGTGAATGGGCCACGGCGTTCAAGCCTTTCGGCCTGGCGCCGCCGCAAGCGTTCATGCTGCGCGCCGTGTTGCAGATGCCAGGGGCGTTGCAGTCGGAGCTGGCTGAGGCGCTGGCGATCACGCGGCCCACGGCGACCCGCGCACTTGACGGTTTGGTGCAGAAGCGACTCGTCGTGCGTCGTGCGACGGGTGAGGACGGGCGGCAGACGGCGATCTTTCCGACGGCGAAGGCGGAATCGATCGGTGATGCGCTGAATGCAGCGAGTGCAGACGTGACGTCGCGGTTGAAGCGGTTGTTCGGTGCCCGGCGTTTCAAGGATGTCGTCGATGCCGTGCGTGACGCACGTCATGACCTCGGTTGATGTTTTTTGGGTTCAATAGTTGTATAGCTAACTAGTGTGAGGTGAAAAATGCCAATTCTCAATGTCAAAATCGCTGCCCCCCAGTCGAGCGAACTTACCGAGCAGGTTGCGGAGATGTTGCTCGACATCACCACGCGGATTCTGCACAAGAAGCGTGAACTCACGGCGGTCGCGATCGACTACGTTGATCCGGCGACATGGCTCGTCGCTGGCGAGTCACTCGCCAAGCAGGGCAAGTCGAGTTTCTACTTCGACATCAAGGTGGTCGATGAGACCAACACCAAAGCAGAGAAGGCGCAGTACATCGAGGAGGCGTTTGCCGGCTTCTCACGCATTCTCGGCAACGTCCATGAAGAGAGTTACATCCATGTCCAGGACGTGCGTGCGACGACCTATGGCTATGGCGGGCTGACGCAGGAATACCGCTACCAGCACGGCCGTTGACGGGAAGCGCCGACAGTCGCGCCGCCCCCGCAAGCGAGCTGGGGCGGCGTCGACCGGATAGACCCGGCTCAGGTGCTGCTGCGTTGTGATGCGGTATTCAGGATGCGTCCGATGTCGTTTCCCCAGCGTCGCACGGCACGCGTCAAGGTCACGTCGAGACCGCGCAGCGCGGCCGCCTGGTACGCGGCACCCGGCGGAGACATGAGAAAGCCGATGTATTGCTCGAGCTCGTCGTCCGCTACGTCGCGGTAGGTGAAAAGCAAGCTCAGCAACGAGTACTGACGCAGTTGTTGTTCGATGGCCGGTCGTTCCGACTCCAGTTGCTGCAACAGCTGCGCTGCGGTCGGTCGCTCCTGCTCCGGAAGTGTCTCGGCGACGGCCAGGGCGAGGGCGAGCTGCATATGAAGCACAATTTGTACGCTCGATTCGCTGACGTTTGCTGCCTGGTCCAGCTGACCGAGGAGCGCGAGGCGTCGTTGTGCCGGTGGCTGATCCGCAAGGTTCGCGGCGTACGCCGCGAGCCCCTCGGCATAAGCCGTTGTGGTTGACGCGTTCTCCAGTGCGGTAATGCGTTGCCCCAGCGGCGAGTCGAGCCAGGCGATGGTTTCGTCCGCCTGTTCGGTGGAGAGATGTTGTGCGAGTGTCTGCTGCATATCCGCAGTTAGCAGGTAGCTGGCAAACACCTCGCGTGCGGATTCGCGCAGTTCGCGTTCTGCCCCGCCCAACAATGCGCCGACCTGCGGATCTTCTGCCAGGGCGCTGGCGAAGCCTTCCTCGACCTGCGATGCAAAACCATCGAGCAGATGGGCAATGCCCGATTTGCGCATCAACTCGTCGATGGCGGCATCGGATGCCTGGGCCAGTACCAGGTTGGCGTAGAAGGAGAGCGCGACGAGCGTGACGCACGGGATAAAACAACGTCTATGGGCCATGACAACTCCGTTTGTGTCTTCCGTCATTCGTGCGGCGACTGCCGGGCACGGCGGCCGGGCGATGCATCGGGCATCTGCCGATGGTCGGCACCGCGAGTGTCGCCGAACATCGCGCAGAAAGATACCGGCGGGTTTGGCCGGTTGCCATCCGGACGGGGCGACGTGCGTGATCCGGCGTTAGCGGCGTCACCAATACATGGCGATCACTGGGCAGCGGTCGCTGACGGCATGCGTGTTGTGTTGCGGGGCGTGGGTATCAGGGCCAAGCGGCGTCAGATGGTGTGACGAGTGCCGCCAAGGCGTCGGCTCGTTCGATCGTGATGCGCCCGCGCCCCGTCGCGACCATGCTGTGTGCCGTGAGTTTCTGCATCAAGCGTGCAACCACCTCGCGCGTCGTACCGAGGTGGTTGGCGAGCTGCTGTTGCGTGATCTCGACGACGCCGTCGCCCGACGCGTTGTTGAGCAGGAATTGGGCGAGCCGTTGTTCGAGGTTGTACGCGTGCACGTCTTCGAGTTCGTCCATGAGTCGAAACACGAGCGTCGACAGGGCTTTGACCGTGTTGTCGCGTACCACGGGCTCGTCGGCGAAGAACTGCCGGTAGAGATCACCTGGAATCATCGCGACGCGTGTGTCGGCCGCGGCCTCGACCCATGCCGGATACCGCAGATCGTTAAACAGGCAGTTCAACGTCAGTACACAGGTGTCGCCCGCATGTAGACGGTACAAGGTGGCTTCGCCGCCATGCGGCAGATAGGTGAACACGCGCAGTTCACCCTCCAGGACCACGTACGCACCGGATACCGATTGACCTTTATGGATGACCGGTCCCGCACGACTGAACGTGTATTGACGTACACGGCGTTCGAGCCACGCGCTGTTGTCTGGGGAAAGCTGCAACAAATTGGCCAGTTGCGCGCTCACCGCTGCCGGATTCGGGTTCAAGGTATTGCTCGCCCCATTGCGGTTCTTCGTCCATCCGCAACGTCGTGGACGGATGACACGCTCGCGGTGTCGCGCGTGTCCGCGGGACCACCGCCGTTCGTCAATGCTACCAGTCGATCGCTGCTCAATGCATGCAGGAACGCGACGATGTCTTGCACCTGCTGCTCGCTGGGTAGCGGCCTGTCGATCTCCTGTACGGTACGTGAGCGCGCAGACCACAGCAGGTAGTGTCCCGACCAGCCGAGTTGACTCGCCGCCATGATGCGCACGACATCGGCGAGCTCGCTGACGGCTCCATTGTGCAGCCAGGGACCGGTCAGTGCGACATTGCGCAGGGAAGGCACGCGCCACGCCATGCGCACCCCCGGCGCATCGGCCCCTGACTGCTCGAGTAACGCATAGCGCTGTTCCCACGGAGTCGGGCTGGCCGGAAACAGGCGTCGTGGTGCCTGGGTGTCGAACAGGCTCGCGGCACTGAAGTTGGGCCCGGAATGGCAGCTGACGCAGCCGAGCGTCGCGAACAGTGCCATGCCACGGCGTTGTTGTTCGCTCAGCGCCCGTGTGTCACCGGCGACGAAGCGGTCATAAGGCGTATCGGGTGTGATCAGGCTGCGCTCATAGCTCGCAATCGCCGCGGCGATGCGCTCGAGCGTGATCTCGCTGCCGGCGCCGTAGGCTTCGTCGAAGGCGTTCCGGTATGAGGTTCGCTGCTCGACACGTTCGACGACCGCGGCAGCCGACGGCATGCCCATCTCGATCGGATTGAGCAGCGGGCCGACCGCCTGTTGTTCCAGCGAGTTGGCGCGACCGTCCCAGAACAGCAGGTTCTGGAATGCCGCATTCCACACGGTCGGCGTGTTGCGCGTGCCGGTCTGACCGTGGATGCCACGCGCCGTCACCAGGCCGTCGGCGCCGCCCTGCTTGAACAGATCGTGGCACGTGGCACATGACACGCTGCGGTCGTGCGACAACGATGGATCGTTGAACAGGCGCTCGCCCAACCTGACCTTCGCCGCCGTCATGGGGTTGCTGGCGGGTGCCGGTGCCTGCGTGGGGAGCGCCTGCCAGACGTAGGTCGTCGCCGCGCCTGGAGACGTCGGCACGCCCGCCCGGCTGTACGGCAGCGCCGTCCAGACGTGCGTGTCCGACGCTGTTGCGCGAGGTTTGTCGTCCGCAGCCACAGCGGCGTTCGCGCGCAGATCGCCCGGTTGTGCGGCAATCCCTGACAGGCCCGCGACCACGAGCAGCTTGGCCGAGAACGTCAGCACGCCGGCACCGAGCGCCGCGGCCAGCAGCCAGCGTCTGCGGCCGTGCAATCGGGCTGCGGGCGCGAGCTCACGACGCACCATGCCGACCACGACGATCAGCGCCAGGGCCACGGCAGCGATCCCCAGCGACAGCAGATTCTGTGTATCAAAGTCCATGCGCGACCTCTTGACGGCATCCATGCAGCCACCGCGGGTGTTGCAGGATGCCGCCGGCCCGCACGCCCGCCGTGCGGGGTTCAGCAGGCATCCCTTGGAGCGCGTCGTGCCACTTCGTGAGCTGGCACAGCTTCGACCGTGGCGTTGTACAGGTTGCGACGTACGCCGCGCCGCGCGGTGGTTGCATGGCACGCACCTTAGCGCCAGCGCGGTTCCGACTCTGTAGCTCTTGTTACACAAGCCGCGCGGAGGCGCCAGCACGTGAGCGCACAGGCATGGCGCTGTGTGTGCCTGTAGCAAGGGTTACAGAAACCACGGCCTTGGATGCATAGGATCGGTCATGCCGTCGCTGCGGCCCCGGGGTTCCCGCTTTCGCAGGGCAGTGTGCAGGGGCCGCAGTGCAGCGGCGCACAGTCATTTCTTCAAACAAGGTGAACGATATGAAGCATTTGATCCTTTCGACGTTGTTCGGTGTATTGCTGGCAGCCATGTCGGGTGCACAGGCACAGGAATTGCCAACGCTCGACAAGACGCGTACGGCCGTTCTGGTCACCGACCCGCAGAACGACTTCCTGCATCCGCAAGGCAAGCTCTACGCGCTGATGGAACCGAGCCTGAAGAAACTCGGCACGGTAGAGCACATAGAAGCACTCATGAAGGCGGCCAAGAAATCCAGTGTGCTGCTGGCGGTCGATCCGCTGGTCTATACGGCGCTCGATGGCGACTGGATCAATGCCGGTGCGCTGCAACGGCAGCTGCTCGACATGCAGGCGCTGCACCGTAGCGCGATTGACGATCCGAGCGGATTCGAAGGTTCGGGTGCCGATTACTTTGGTCCCTTCAAACCTTACATCAAGGACGGTTCGACGCTCGAGGTGGCGCCACACAAGATGTACGGGCCGGAGAGCAACGACCTGATATACCAGCTGCGCAGCCGCGGTATCGACACCGTGATCCTGGCGGGCCTGGTCGCGAACCTGTGTGTCGACTCACACATGCGCGCATTGATGGAGAACGGATTCCGTGTCTTCGTCGTCAAAGACGCCGTGGCGGCACCCGGGGACGATGCCTACCAGGCGGCGCTGACCAATTACGGGATGATCGCGAACGGGGTGCTGAGCACCCGTGAGGCCATCGACTTGATCGGTGGTTGACCGTGCAGCGCCGTATCGCAACCCGTGCGGCGCATCACGGCCAGGGTGTCGCACACGCGTAGAGAGTTGATGTGGCGACGGTCGATGCGAGCGGGTGGGCCGGCGCCGTATGCCGGCCCGCAACGCCGTCGTGGTCAGCTGACCGATTCTGCGAGTCGGTCGATATGCATGACCACTTCGTCAGAGAGCTTGCGTACCCGCTCGTAGGCCTGTTCGGCGGCGTAGGCATCGCCACGTTCCTTGGCTTCGACGACCTGTCGGATCGCCTGGTGGATCGCACGGTGCGGGTCTTCGATCGCACGGAACTCGGCGTGTTGACCGAAGCGTTCGACGCCCTCGCTGTAGTACCACTTGCCCAGGTTGCAGTGCTCGTGCGACGAGATCTGCTTGGACGACAACTCGCTACGGCCGTCGAGGAAAGCCCGCAGGCGCGACTTCCAGTCGAAGTGTGCCGCGCGCGCTTGCGCGAGGACCAACAGTTGGTCGTTCTCGAAACGGAAGTGCTTGAGTTCGTTGGTGACCTCATACATCGCGCTCGCGAGACGATCCGCGAGGTCGGTCGTGGTGTCGGCATGGTGTGTCGTGCTCTGCGCGAGTTCGTCGATTGATACGACATTGCTGGAGATATCGTTGACCACGGCGGACTGTTCCTCGGCGGCCGTGGCGATCTGCTCGGTCATGCCAGCGATGGTACCGATCGCCTCCGTGATATGCGCCAGCGCTGCCCCCGCTTCGCCAGCCTGGGTCACGGTATCGCCGATACGCGACTGGCCGTGCTGGATCATGCTCACGGCCGACTCGGCCTGCTCCTGCAGACGGCTGATGAGGTCCTGGATCTCGCTGGTCGATTGCTGTGAACGATGGGCCAGCGTACGCACCTCGTCGGCGACCACGGCAAACCCACGGCCTTGTTCGCCGGCACGCGCAGCCTCGATCGCCGCATTGAGCGCGAGCAAGTTGGTCTGCTCGGCAATGCCGCGGATCACATCGAGAATGCCGCCGATGTTTTCGGTTTCCGTGCGCAGCCCCGCGATGGTCGCGGCGGCATCGCTGAACTCGTTGGCGAAGTTGTTGATCGACTGCACGCTTTGCTGGACTGTCTCTCTGCCCTTGACGGCAACGGCATCGGCATCGCGTGATGCCGAGGAGACCTGGCTGGCGTTCTGAGCGACGTCGCGCGCGGTCGCCGACATCTCTTCGGTGGCGACGACCACCGACTGCGTGTTGCCACGCAGGCTGCGCATGCTGTCGTCGGTCGCGCTCGCGGCGTCGGAGACGTGACTGCTGGTTTCGCTGAGCGAGGCGGCCATGCGTGCCACACGCTTGATCATGTCGTGGATCTTGCCAGCAAAGGCGTTGAATGCGTCGGCGAGGTCGGCAAACTCGTCGTTGCCACGTGCATCGAGTCGACGAGTGAGGTCACCGTCACCTTCGGCGATCTGTCGCATGTTGTAGGCGGCCTGCGCGGCGCGGCGCGAGATGCTCCAGCCCAGCCAGCCCAGCAGGCCCGCGGTGACCAGGATGATCGTCGCCAGCGAGGCGTACAGTGCCAGCAGGATCGACTGCCGTGCGGCACCGATCTGTTCACCGAATTGCGCTTCGAGCGATTCGACCAACGATTCTGCCGCATGCACGGCAGTGGGTAGCTGGCCTCTGGCTCCTGCGTCGTGACTCAGACCGATCGCGCGCTCGTCGTCGACGAGGGCACGAAAACTTTCCGCATAGGTGGCCATCAACTTGGCGGCCTGGATGCGCTGTTCCTGGCTGAGCGACGGGGTGTCGTTCAATGCCGATTGCATGGCGGCACCGGCGGCGGCGAATTCTTCGACATACTGGGTGTCGTGCCGCATCAGAAAGTCTTTTTCGATGCGCCGCAGGGTGAGCATTTTGGCCGCGAGTTCCCAGTCGGAAACGTCTTCGAAGATCGCTTCGGCGTCGTGTACCGCTGCGCGCAACGTGCCCCGCAGGCCGTCGTTGGGCGTCAGACCGATTGCACGTTGCAGCTCGACCAGCTGGTGGAACTGTGACACATACTCGCGCACGCCGCTGCGCACTTGCTCGATGGTATCCACAGGGATGCCGAGTTCCGTGAGCAGGTGCTCGAGACTACCGATGTGTTCAATGAGTTCGCCGTGTTGGTGGTCGAAGTCGTCGGTGTAGCGCATGTCACTGCGGGCGAGGAAGTCCTTTTCGAAGCGGCGCATCTGCAGCAGGTGGCTCTCCACCTCGCCGATCTCGACACGGCTTTGTGCGAGTGCCTCGTAGGCACCGAACTGGTAGTGGGTGATCAGGCCGAGGGCGATCAACAGCAGCGTCACGACGCCGACCGTCGAGAACATTTTCATCTTCAGGGTCATGGGGACTCCGGCACGAAAAGACTTCCGCTTTCCTTATGAGCAGTCCCGGGTGGGTGTCACCTGTAGCGGATTAGGTTATTCATCCAAAATGTCGGCCGAATGTGACAGCGCTGAAGCCCATGATAATCACAAGGATTTGCGCATCGTGGTAACCGCGGCCGTAATTGTCGTGCTTGACTTGACTGACTGGTCAACTAAGATTGCTGCCCATGAACGCCGTGAGTGATACCCGTGAACGCATTCTCGACGCCGCGCGTCGACTGATCTATGCGCGCAGCTATGCCGATGTCGGCATTGCCGAAATCTGTGCCGAAGCGGGGGTGAAGAAGGGCAGCTTCTACCATTTCTTCCCCAGCAAGCGTGATCTCACCGTGGCGATTCTCGATGCCACGTTCGCAGATCTCAAGTCGGACCTGCTCGACCGCGCGTTCGCGGCCGACGTATCGCCGCTCGCACGCCTGCGCCGCCTCATCGACCTCACCGTGCGCAGCCAGACCGAGATGCACGCACAGACCGGCGTGGTGCCCGGATGCCAGTTCGGCAACCTCGCTGCGGAACAATCCACCCAGGACGAGGTGCTGCGCAACAAGGTCGCCGAGGTGTTCGGACGCCTTGCAAAAGGCCTCGCCGCGACGCTCACACAGGCCGTCGCCGAGGGCGAGGTCGGCCCGATCGACGTGGCGGCGACCGCCGATGCCATGCTCGCTTATCTCGAGGGCGTGGTGCTGATCGCCAAGTCGCGCAACGACCCCGGTGTGCTCGCGCGGCTACTGCCCGGGATGTTGGATATCCGCATCATGCCGGCGGCTTCCTGACATTTTTTTTGCCCAAACAGTTGACCTACCGGTCAACTAGTACAACCTGAGGAGAATGACGATGCAACATGACAGAGCCCTGCTCGACCCCACGCCGCCCGCCGACGAACAGCCACGTGTCGACAAGGTGTTCGCGATGGCCGAAGAGATGCTGGGTTTCGTGCCCGCAGGCATGCGCCTGTACGGCATCAGCCCGCCGCTGCTCGAGACGTTCGCGGGAACCGTGGGCTATTTCCGTGGTGGCACGCAGTTGTCGGGGCCGCTGACGGCGATGATCCGCTACCTGGTGTCGGAACGCGTCGGCTGCCGTTTCTGCATCGACCTCAACGAAACCTTCCTCGCCGGCATGGGCGCCGACCTCGACGCCGTGCGTGCGGCACGTGACGACCTCGGCAAGGCACCGTTGCAGGACGAGCGTGAACGGCCGTTGCTCGCACTCGCGCTGGCCGCGGTCAGTGATCCCGACAGCGACAAGTCGGCGATGGTCGACGCCGCGCGGGAAGCCGGATGGGCGGATCGGGACATCTTCGATGCGGTGCTGCAGGCGGCATCGAACCGCGCATTCAACTTCGTCCTGAAAGCGTTCAATGTCGAAACCCAGGACGCGTTCGTCTGACGCGTGATACACACAGGAGAAACACCATGAAAGTCAGCGAAGCGGTACAACGGCGGCGTGCGGTCAAGTGGTTCGACCCCGACCACCGGATGCCGGCGGAGACATTCGAAATACTCATGACGCATGCCTTGTTGTCGCCCACGGCGTTCAACATCCAGAACTGGCGGTTCGTGCGCGTCAGCGACCGTGCTCAGCGCAAAGCCATCCGCGCGGTTGCATGGGATCAGGCGCAGGTCGAGGACGCATCGGAACTGTTGGTATTGTGTTTCGATCTCGACGCCTGGCGCCACGAACCCGAACGCTACTGGGCGCTTGCGCCGCAAGAGGTGCAGGACATCCTGGTGCCGGCGATGGCGCAGTACTACGACGGCAAGCCACAGGTGCAGCGCGACGAAGGCATGCGTTCGTGTGGCCTGGTGGGGCAACAGCTCATGCTCATGGCGCAAGAGCTCGGCTACGACAGCTGCCCGATGGACGGCTTCGACTATGCCAAGGTCGCTGAGATCGTCAACCTGCCGCCGCGGCATGAGATCGGTTTCATGCTCGCGATCGGCAAGGGCGTGAAAGAGCCGTGGCCGCGACCGGGACAGTTGTCCTTGTCCGAGGTACTCGTCGAGAACCGCTTCGCTGATGCGTGAACGGCGGCCGGCACGGATGCCGGCCCATCACCCTGATGCGACGAATGCGATGGTGATCCCTCGCATTGAGCGATGTGCATGCCATCGCTCAATGCGTGACTGCAAAGCGCTCACTGGGCATCTACGGCGGCGCCCGCAGCTGTCGTATGCGGTAACAGCTCTTCGATCGTCGCGATGACGCTGGGGTTGTCCCACTTCAATGCACCGCGATAGCCATAACGTAGCCGATGCCTGGGGTCGAGCAGAAAGCTCGTCGGAATGGCGTAGACGTGCCAGTCTTTGGCGGCAGCGCTGTCGTCGTCGTACAAGACGTCGAAGTTGGGCGTGATGTCACGCAGAGAGAAGAACTCACCGACGTGCTCGCGTGTTTCCCCGATGTTGACGGCGACGACACGGAAAGGCCGTCCCCTGAAGTGCTCGACCAGGCGCTCGATCGACGCGATTTCACGCACACAGGGTCCACACCAAGACGCCCAGAAATTCACCAGCACGACCTCGTCATGATTGTCGTCGAGGTCGAACATCTGGCCATGCTGATCGCTGAGTCGCAGTGCAGGTGCCGGTTTCGATGGCAGCGGGGCGAGCGAACCATCGTTTACGCGATGCCCGTCGCCCGCGTACGTCGGTTCGCGGCTGTCCGCCGCGGCGAATGCTGGGGTCGGCATAGCGATCAGACGTTCGATGGCGTTGCGGATGCGTGTTCCGAGTCGGCGTCGCTCCACCACTTCGGCGTCGAGCAGCAGATCCTCGTCGCGCAGGTAGTAACCTCCGCGCACACCCTGCAGTACATGGAAGTAGACTGCGGAGCCGCCGGCCTGCAGACGCGCCAACAGCGGTTCGCTGTACAGGTACTTCGTGTTGAGCTGTGGTTGGAAGATATAGGCCGGCAGATTGGTCTCGCGCGCGATGGCCTGGAAACGTGCCGCCTCGCCGAGAGCGGGTTGCTCTTCGATGAGGTAAGGGTGGTAGAGCAACAGGCCCTTGAGCGTCTGTTGCCGCGGATGGGCGATCTGCCACTGGCGTGCGGCGCGTAAGGCCAGCGCGGCCCCACGACTCTCACCGCCGAGGACGATGTTTCGCCAACCGTGGTCGACGGCATAGGCAAGCAGCTGAGCCACCTGCTCGGGCTCGAACTCGTCGAAGGCATAGCCACCGGTCGGTGCGAGATAGGATTCGTGCAGGTCGACCAGCCAGAGGTCTATGCCTTGTTGCTGCACTTGCGCAGCGAACTGCGCATGGCCTTCACGCAGACCGTACTTCGATGGCAGCCACAGCAGCAGCGTG
>JAGRHA010000477.1 GCA_020445205.1 Gammaproteobacteria bacterium | reverse complement strand
GAGGCCGTACGCATTCTCGAAAGCATCCGACATACCGTCGCCATCGCTGTCCAGCGGCTGACCGCCACCCGGACGCTGCCAACCAAACGGCTTGTACAACCAGATGTTGCCGAGGTAGTGATCCTGCAGCGCGATAAAAGCGTCGAGCTGGGCGACGTATTTCCATTTGCCGAGCACGCCGGTACCAACGCCATCGGCGGGCACAGCCGACTGTGGCGCAGTTTGCTTGACCAGCGTCCAACCGGTCGGCCCGAGCACCTCCGGCGGCTCAAGCACCCAAACGGTGCCACCGCCGCCCCACATAACGAACGTACCGTCACGCGCGTCATAATCGAGACCGTACAGACTCATGAGCGAAGTATCGAATTCGCCACTCGGATCGTCGGGCGTGAACAGCACGTCCTTGTTGGCGGCAGAGGGACTGCTCAGATCCCAATAGACGAACAGCCCACCGGTCGAGCGCACGAAGATGTTGCGTGCCGGATCGTAGGCACCCGCGCCCTGTCGCGAGCCACCATTCCAGGCACGCCCGACCTTCTCCCACTGATCGAGCTCCGGGGCGTTGATGTCCGTGAAAGTGACCTTGTATAGATCCGCAGCGGTGCCACCGAAACGTGCACTCACGTAAACTACGTCCTTGCCATTCTCTTCTGCATAGCCGGTCGCGCCGCTGATGTAGGAATTCGGGATCGCCGTGCTGCCTGGAAAATAGCCGTAGGCATCACGGTTCTCCCACATCTCACCGCCCGTGATCTCCGGGTGCGGTGCGACGCGCTGAACGTGCGAGCCCGTAGTCCCACCGACCCGATCAGCCGCTGCAGGCTCCGGGTTGAACAGGTAGGGCCCGGTCTTGCGCAACCCCGTGCTGCTCGTCAGATCCTCGCGCATGTAGGGGCCGCCATTGTCTGCGGCGGCTCCACCGAACGTCAGGAAGCGGTCGAAGATCGGCAGGTAAACGTTATTGTCGTAGGTATGTGCGGACGCGGGCGCAGCGTCGACGCCGTCGATGGCCGTCAAAATGTCGCGTAACGGGTCGAGGATGAAGATCTCACTCGGCACCGACGCACGCTCCCACATGCGCGTGGTCCCACGCCATCGATACATGTCGTTGCCCGTCGAATTGGCGTGCCCCCCCCCGTAGATCAACAGGTCACCGCGCTTCGAATCCCACGCAAAGGAACTCCATGCTCCAATGATCTTGGACGGACTCGAGACCGTCAGCCCTTTCAACGGCTGCAGCTCCGACGGCGCCCATACATCCTGGTAGAAGTTCAGGTTGACCCGGACCCAGTCACCTTCGGGCGTACTGTCGAGAATATCTAACAACCCACTCAGATCGGGTCCCGTCGTCGACGCATTCTGTGACAAGGCGGTGGGGGTGGCGAGTGTCGAAAGCGAACGCAGCGAATCACCCTGACGTGTGCTCGACCGGGGGGTGGGCGGCGGCGTGGGCGGCAGTTCCTCGATATTGCGGATGTAGTCCAGGACCTGCAGTTCAAACAGCCTGCTGTCGGCGCGACCCACGGCATCCTCGACGCCGATGGTGAAACTGAACTCGCCGACCTGCCGCGGGGTACCGTGCAATTCACCGCTCCAGCGATCCAATTGCAGGCCCGGCGGCAGTTGACCGTCGACGCGCCATAGCAGGTCACCGGTATCGTCGAACACTTCTATCAATGCTGCGTATGGGCGATCCACGTCGGCCAGCGGCAACTTGGTGGTACGTATGGCGAGCGATGGCTCGGCAAGCGCCAAACCAGCCACACAAACGGCGACCAACAGGCTGACGAGCGCAAAGAACGTCCGCAGACGCGAAATGGCACGATCCGGCACAGCCAACTCCTTAGCTTTATTTGCTTTGTTTATTTCACGGCACGTGGCCGATGATACCGCCGAGACGGCACGGGTCAATTAATCCAGATTCGGCATGCCGTATCTGGGAAGCCTTTAAAACCGATCGACAAACCGGCTGACACCGGCGACACGAAACCCAGCTCGCCATCGCGAGCAACGAACGGTTTTCCCAATTGGCGGCGAAGCCGCCGAAAATGCCGGAACCGCGACGTAAGAAGGAAGAAGGAAGACGCAGCTTAGCGTGCCGAACCGCCGTCACAGCAACGATCGTCGCGCTCGACCAGGCGCTCGACCACGTGCAGGGTCGCTGCGGTCAGCCGTACCAGCTCGTCATCGTCGATGATAAAGGGTGGCATGAG
>JAGRHA010000063.1 GCA_020445205.1 Gammaproteobacteria bacterium | reverse complement strand
GGGGACGGGCAGTCTTCCTGTGGCATCGCTTCGGGTCATGGTGGGGACGATGGCCTGAGTCTAGCCATATGGACGCGAAAGTCAATACGAATCATTCGCATTACAATACACAAACACGTGCTGGCGAGCGCGGGTGGCCAACGCTGTCGGGTGCGATCCAGGGTGTGGTATCTGGCGCGACAGTTGCAGCTTTCGAGCAGGATGCCGGGGTGGCGGGATGGAAATAGCGTGCCGTTTTGCACACGTACGTTGGGCGAACACCGCGCACGACGGCGGCCCGTGGTGCGGCGGTGGATATGCGTGGTGACAGGCAGACGCAGCCGCACGTGCGGTTGCGTCACGTCACCGTCAGCGACGGCGTTTGCGGGTGCGTTCGATACGGATGGGTATCGGCTGTGGGGCGATGTCCGCTGCGCCGAAAAGCCATTGTGCGAAACGCGCCAGCAGCGCGCCGGCACGCAAGCGCCGCTGTGGTTGCCGTCGATGTGACATTGGGAGTCTCCCTATCGTCGTGCTCGAATGCCGAGCATGCCAGCAGTCCCCGGTCGTTTGAAATTGAAGTTTTCGACCGTATCGATAGTCTGGCTCGATCGAACTCGCGGCCACGGCGCTCATGCCGGTGCCGGCCATCGCTAGAGCAGTTCGGTATCGTCGTGCGAATAGGGTGGGCTACAGCAACACAGAATCACCAATGTCTGGTCGCCGATGTTGCGCACACGATGTGGCGTCATGGGCGCGATGGCCACGGTGTCACCCGGCATGATCTCGAAATGGTCGTCACCGAGCGTCATGAGGCCTTCACCAGCGGTGACGTGATAGAGCTCTTCGCTGTCGTGATGACGGTGCAGGGCGGTTTCCTGTCCCGGTTCGATGCGTCCCTCAGCAAGACTCTGGGCGCGATTGCCATGTGTCGCCGGATGCATGAGTTCGCGAATCTCTGATCCGTCTTTGGTGCGGAACGCGGGTTGGGCACGGTAAGGCGTGAGCATGGAGTCCTCCGTGGCGGATTCACAGACCGATGGCGACGACCCCGGCGACCATCAGGGCACCCGCAAGCAGGTGCCGGCCGAGGTGACGCTCACCGAAAAGCATAGCGCCGTACAGCATGCCGAACAGCAGACTGGTGCGTTTGACCGCGATCATGTAAGCGGCCTCGACCTGTGCCAGCGCGAGGAAGTGCGTCACCACCATGAGTGCCATGAATCCGGCCACGATCAGTAGCGGTACGATGCCGAAGCGCCGTATGCGCAACGCTTGTGGCCGTGTCACCGCCACCAGCAACAGCACGCAGCTGCCGAGGACGGCGAAATAGAAAGCACCGAACTGCTGTGGCGGCATCCACTGCATGGCGGCCTTGCCGCCCACGGACGTGACGGCATAGATGCTCGCGGTCGCGAGCATCAGGCGCGACCCGGGATTGACGACGATCGCCTTGAGCGGTGTCAACAGCTGGCGCCACGTCATCGTGCCGCTCTGCTCGAAATTCAGTAGCCAGGAACCGCCGACGACCAGCAGGATGCCGACGAGGCCTGGGCCGCTGACCGTCTCGTCGAGTACCAGCCAGCCCGTGACGACCACGAGCACGGGAGTGAACGCCAGGTATGGCACTGTGAGGGCGAGCGGGTAATCGCGTATCGCCTGCATGTACATCAGCATGGCGATGATCTCGAGTGGCATCAGCAATGCCATCCAACCCCAGAACGGTAGCGGTAGCGGCGGCAGATCGAAGGTGAGCACCCACGGGATCAGCAGTAGGCCGCTGAGGCCGAGGCGCACGACGACCATCTCGCGAGCGCCTGCACCGCGCAGCCAGTACTTGGCAGCGGCGTCGGAGCTGGCGAGGGTGAAGGCACAGATCAGGCTCAGCGTCAGCCAGTGCAATGCAGGGGTCGCCTCATCAGGGGTTGGCACATTCTAGCCTGCCCAAATGACGTCATCCGTGCACCTCGAAACTTGCCGTTGTGGCGGCTCACGCCGCGGCGTGCACATCCGAGCGTGGGCATCGAACGCGGCGGGTACGAGCCGCCGCGTCGATGTGCGTGACAAACGGATGCGTGTCAGTCGTCGAGCCGTTTGAGCTCTACACGTCGGTTCATCGCGCGTCCTGCGGACGTGGCGTTGTCCGCGATGGGCTGCTGTTCGCCGTAGCCCTTTGCCCGCAGCGTCTTGAGTACGACACCGCGCGACAGCAGGTACTGCATGACGCGAGTGGCGCGGCGCTCGGAAAGGTCGAGGTTATAGCGCGCGTCGCCCTGGGCATCGGTGTGACCGGCGACTTCGAGCGCGAGACCCGGGTGTTGCAACAGGGTCACGGCGACACGGTCGAGGATGGCCAGCGACGTGTCTGTCAGCTGGTCGGAGTCGCTGAGGAAGTTGACGCCCTCGAGGCGGATCGCCGCGCGCTTCGCACAACCCGTGTCATCGACCTCGGTCCCGCTGGCGGTCTGCGGACATAGGTCGGCAACATTGGCGACACCGTCGGCGTCGTCGTCCGGTTCACAACCCCGTGCGTCCACCACGGCACCCGCGGTTGTGCCCAGGCAGGCATCCACGCCGTCGACGACACCATCGCCATCGCTGTCGAGCTCGCAACCCTTGTCGTCGACCGTACGGCCTTGCGGCGTGTCGGCACACTGGTCGAGTGCATCGACGACACCGTCACCATCGCTGTCGAGTTCACAGCCCTTGTCGTCGACCGTACGGCCTTGCGGCGTGTCGGCGCACTGGTCGAGCGCGTCGACGACACCGTCGCCATCGCTGTCGAGTTCGCAACCCTCGTTGTCGACTG
>JAGRHA010000476.1 GCA_020445205.1 Gammaproteobacteria bacterium | reverse complement strand
TCGCCGAGGCGATGTTCCGACGACGGCTCGCCGACCAGGCACCAGTCGATCTTCTCGCCGCGCGCCTCGAGCGTTTCAACGACCTTCACCGTACCGTTGATCGATGGGCCTTCCTCGTCGCTGGTGATCAGAAAGGCGATCGAGCCACGGTGGTCGGGGTGGCGGGCAATGAAACGTTCCGTCGCCGTCACCATGGCGGCCAGCGAACCCTTCATGTCGGCGGCACCGCGTCCATACAGCATGCCGTCGCGAATCTGTGGTGCAAACGGGTGCGACTGCCAGCGATCGAGCGGTCCCGTCGGTACCACGTCGGTATGGCCGGCGAAGCAAAACAGCGGGCCGGATTGCCCGCGCCGCGCCCAGAAATTGTCGACGTCATCGAAGCGTAGCGGTTCACCATCGAAGCCGATTGCCGTGAGGCGCTTCAGCATGACCGCCTGGCAGCCGGCATCGTTGGGTGTCACGGACTCACGGCCGATCAGATCAAGTGCGAGATCGAGGGTTTCGCTCATGGATGCAGTGTTTCGAATGTGCTTTCGGGTTGCAGCGGCCGATCTCAGCGTGACGACATCACGTCATCTGGACGCGAATATTTCGGCGTATTGTTCAGGTTTGAAACCGACGTGGCGTCGCCCGTCTTTGTCGAGGACCGGGCGCTTGATGATACTCGGAATCTCGCGCATCAACGCGATTGCCGACGTTTCGTCGATCGTGTCCTTGATCTCCTGCGGCACCTTGCGCCACATCATCCCGCGCGTATTCAGCAGCGTCTGCCAGCCGACATCCGCGGCCCAGGCACGCAGTACGCCTTCGTCGATGCCTTCCTTCTTGTAGTCGTGGAAAACGTAGCCGATGCCGTGGTCGGCGAGCCACGCACGGGCCTTCTTCATCGTGTCGCAATTCGGAATGCCGTACAGGTTCACCATGGCTCGTCTCTCGTTTGGCCGCATAGGAACAGCGATGCGATGGCCCCGGGTTGTCGCAACGCGTGGCGCAGGCCATGCGTCGCCTCCAACCCGAAGGCCGGATCGCTGGATCAGATGTCGCGTAGCAACTCGTTGATGCCGACCTTCGAACGCGTCTTCTCGTCGACGCGCTTGACGATGACGGCGCAGTAGAGGCTGTACTTACCGTCCTTGGACGGCAGGTTGCCGGACACGACGACCGAACCGGCGGGCACGCGGCCGTACAGAATCTCGTCATTCTCGCGGTCGTAGATGCGCGTGGACTGGCCGATGTAGACGCCCATCGAGATCACGGCACCTTCCTCGACGATCACGCCTTCCACGACTTCCGATCGCGCGCCGATGAAACAGTTGTCTTCGATGATGGTCGGTGCGGCCTGCAGTGGCTCGAGCACACCACCGATGCCGACACCGCCCGACAGGTGCACGTTCTTGCCGATCTGTGCGCACGATCCAACCGTCGCCCAGGTATCGACCATCGTGCCCGAGTCGACGTATGCGCCGATGTTGACGTAAGAGGGCATGAGAATGCAGCTCGGTGCAATGTACGAGCCTTTGCGCGCCGTGGCCGGCGGTACGACACGTACGCCCGAGTCACGGAACTCGCGCGAGTTGTAGTCGGCGTACTTCGAGTGCACCTTGTCGTAGTAGTTGGTGAAACCGCCCTTGATGAACTCGTTGTCGTTGATGCGGAACGACAGCAGCACGGCTTTCTTCACCCAGTCGTTGACGACCCAGTTGCCATCACGTTTCTCGGCAACCCGGATTTCGCCACGATCGAGCTGCTCGATCGCTTCCATGGTGGCGTCGCGGACCGCCGCGCTGACATTGCGCGGGGTGATGTCGGCACGCTGTTCGAATGCATCGACGATGATGGACTGGATGTCGCTCATCAGAGGTCTCCTGATCGATTCAATGAGGTTACAAACTGTTTACGAATGTCTTGATGCGCTGGGCCGCCTCGACACACTCGTCGATGGGCGCGACCAGCGCCATGCGCACGTGGCCCGCGCCCGGGTTGCGGCCGGCGACCTCGCGTGAAAGGTAGCGACCCGGCAGCACGGTCACGTTCTGCTGTGCAAAGAGCTCGCGCGCGAACACGTCGTCGGCTACGGGGGTTTGCGGCCACAGGTAGAAGCCGGCGTCGGGGCGAGTCACCTCGAGGCAGCCATCGAGTATCGCGAGCACGGCATCGAACTTGTCCCGGTACATGACACGGTTGGTGCGGACATGCTGTTCGTCGCTCCAGGCCGCGATGCTGGCGTGCTGGTGCTGCAAGGGCAGTGCGCAGCCGTGATAGGTGCGGTAGCGCAGAAATGCCGCGAGGACGTCGGCGTCACCGGCGATGAAACCGGAGCGCAGGCCCGGAGCATTCGACCGTTTCGACAGGCTGTGAAACACCACACAGCGCCGGAAGCTGTCGTTGCCCATGGCCGCTGCAGCCTGTAGCAGGCCTGGTGGCGGCTGCTGTTCGTCGAAGTAGATCTCCGAATAGCACTCGTCGGCGGCAATGATGAAGTCGTGCTTCTCGGCCAGGGCAATCAATGACTGCAGCTGTGCCAGCGGCATCACGGCGCCCGTCGGATTGCCCGGCGAGCACAGGTAGAGCAGCTGACAATCGCGCCACACGGACGCGTCGACGGCTTCGAAATCGGGAATGAAGCCGTTGGCGGCAGTGCAGGCGAGAAAATGCGGCGTGGCACCGGCCAGCAATGCCGCGCCTTCGTAGATCTGGTAGAACGGATTGGGTGATACCACGAGGGCCGGCCGCGTGCGGTCGATGACCGCCTGAGCGAACGCGAACAAGGCTTCACGCGTACCGCTGACGGGCAGCACGTGGCGCTCGGGGTCGACGGCGTCGGGCGCAAGCGCAAAGCGCGTACTCAACCAATCGGCGATCGCGCGACGCAGTTCGGTGATTCCCTTGGTCAAGGGATAGCTGGCCAGCCCCTGTTGCAGATGTGCCTGCAACGCTGCCGTGACGAGTGCCGGTGTGTCATGCTTCGGCTCGCCGATCGACAGCGCGATATGCGGCTTGTCCGGCGGTGTCACCCCTGATTTCAAAGCGGCCAATCGCTCGAACGGGTAAGGCTGAAGTTTTTGCAGGTCGGGATTCATGCATCTGGGGGCGTGATTCGGGCGGCCGATTATAGGCGATGATCGACGTGAGTGCTGGGCTGGCCCGGTTCGGGCCGACACTTGGGCTGCTGTATGGCGCGACCTTCTGGGGTCTGGTCTGGTATCCGACGCGGCTGTTGGAGCAGGCGGGTCTGCAGGGGGTGTGGTTCACCCTCATCGGCTACGGTGTGGCATTCGTCGCCTTTGCCCCCTTCGCGCACCTGCGATGGGCAGCTGTGGCACGTCAGCCGTGGGAAGTCATGTGGCTGGTTGCCGCCGCGGGCTGGACCAACGTCGCCTTCGTGTTGGCGGTGCTCGAGGGCGAGGTGGTGCGTGTGGTGCTGCTGTTCTACCTCTCACCCCTGTGGACGGTACTGTTCGGACGCTGGCTGTTGCACGAACGGCTCGGTGTGCGCACCGTGCTCATGCTGGTCCTCGGCCTGGGCGGTGCGCTCGTCATGCTGTGGGATCCGGCGTTGGGGCGTGTGCCGCTCAACCGCGCTGACCTGCTTGCCGCGAGCGCCGGGTTCGCATTCGCGCTCAACAATGTCATGACGCGACGCATCACCGCACTGGGCATACGCGGAAAGACGCAGGTCGCCTGGTTCGGCGTCGTGCTCGTGTCGTCGGTCATGGTCGCGTTCACCGCACCCGATCTCCCCGATGTGCCCGTGCATGCCTGGGCCCTGGCCGTGATGCTGGGCTTGGGCGGGTTTCTGCTGTCGACGCTGGCCGTGACTTACGGTGTGACGCACATGCCCGTGCAGCGTTCGGCAGTGATCATGTTGTTCGAGCTCATCGTCGGTGCCGCCTCGGCCTGGTGGTTGGCCGCTGAAGCCGTATCCGGGCAGGAATGGCTCGGTGGTGCATTGATCCTGGTGGCGGCACTCATCGCGATCTTCTCGGACGACGCCGAGCAGCGCATCTAGTCGTCGCATCCGCGGCGCGTTGCAGCGCCATTCTTGGTGCCGAATTGGTGATATGGCAGCCGATGTGCAGTGGCGGTCGCACGACGTAAACTGGCGGCCAGACGCGGCGTGAGAGCCGTATTGTCAACTTCCAGGGAACGCATCGCCGCGGGCCTGTGGGAGGGATTGCTGTGCAGGAGTCGGGTCGTATGCCGGTTTTCGATTTGCATCACGTGAGTCTCGTCGTCAGCGACACGGCACGCGCCCTGGCGTTCTATCGCGATGTGCTGGGCCTGCAAGTCGATCACGCGCGGCCCGATCTCGGTTTCCCCGGGGCATGGCTGAGACTCGGTGAGCACGGTTTGCACCTGCTGGAATTACCCAATCCGGACCCTGTCGACGGCCGTCCTGCGCATGGTGGGCGCGATCGGCACACGGCGGTCACGGTGGTGGATCTCGACGCGATGGTGACACGTCTGCAGGCGGCCGGATTGGATTACACGATGAGCCGCTCGGGCCGCCGCGCGTTGTTCTGTCGCGATCCCGATGGCAACGCCTGGGAATTCATCGAGTCTGCAGTCGCTGGTGGCGACAGCAAGGGACCGAATACGTGACAGGGGCGCGGTTCTGCCGCCTCAAGCGGTGCCCCTGCACGGCGCAACGAATACGC
>JAGRHA010000475.1 GCA_020445205.1 Gammaproteobacteria bacterium | reverse complement strand
CGGCGATCGCCTTCATGGCTGCCGTGGCATCCTTGCTGCCGGCGACATGGGCGGGATCGGACGGCGGGCCGACGATGATGAAATCGTTGTACATCACGTCGAAGCGCTCGACGCCGTAACCTTCGGCAACGAACTTCTCCTCCGATGCCTTGGCGTGTACCAGCAGGACGTCGCCGTCGCCGTTCTGCGCGTTCTTGATCGCCTGGCCCGTACCCACCGCGACGACGTTGACCTTGATGCCGGTCTTGGCCTCGAACTGTGGCAGCAAGGCGTCGTACAGGCCCGAGTTGGCCGTCGACGTCGTCGACTGCAGGATGATGGACTTGTCCGCAGCCAGGGCAGGTGTCGACATCAACGTCGCTGCCAGAGTGACTGGCAACAGGCGCTGGGCGAGTTTCATGAACATGGGTGCTCTCCTCTCTGTGAATCGTGGTTATCGTGCAATCAGATGGTCGTCGAGATAGTCGGCGGCCGCGCGTGAACTGGGGCGCTCGAAGAAGCGCTGTGCTGGTGAGTGTTCCGCGATACGTCCCTTACTCAGGAACAGCACATCGTCGGCGAGGCGTCGCGCCTGACCGAGGTCGTGGGTGACGAACACGATCTTGGTGCCGCGCTCATGGGCGCGCTGCACGATCGCCTCGATCGCCGCTGTCGATGCGGGATCGAGACTGGCCGTCGGTTCGTCGAGAAACAGCACGCGTGGCGTCGTTGCCAATGCACGTGCCAGGGTCAGGCGTTGCCGTTCGCCGCCCGACAGCATTCGTGCGGGTTGTTTGGCGAGGTCGGCGAGGCCAACCTCGTCGAGGATACGTGCAATCTCGCGATCATCGGCGCGGCCGTGCAGTTTCAGAGCGAAACGGATGTTCGCGGCGACAGAGCGACGTAGCAGTACCGGGCGTTGGAACACCATCGCCTGTTCGCGCCGCAGCGCATCGTCGAGTGGGTGACCGTTCCAGCGAATCTCGCCATGGCTGGGGCACAGCAGGCCGTGCAACAGGCGCAGCAGCACGCTCTTGCCGGCACCATTTGCACCCATGACGATCGTGCGGGTCTCGTGCCGGAGTTGCAGATCGACGTTATCGATCAAGCGCTTGCCGCCGGCTTCGTAGACCAGGCCGCGCACCTCGCCGGCGAGCGGCGGCGTATGCGCGGCGGCAGGCGCGTCGCGTTCGCGCGTGATGGGCACCACTTCATGCATAGGCATACCTCGTTGCGGTGAGGCGCAGCGCCATGACGGCCGCGTTGACCGACAGCGCGATCGTGACCAGCACGATGCCGAGCGCAAGCGCCAGTGCGAGATCGCCCTTCGACGTTTCGAGCGCGATCGCCGTGGTCATGACACGCGTGAGATGATCGATGTTGCCGCCGACGATGATCACGGCGCCGACTTCGGCGACCGCGCGGCCGAAGCCCGCCAACGCCACGGTCAGCAGGCTGTAGCGAGCGTCCCACAGCAGCGCCAGGGCCGCCGTGTGGCGCGGCACGCTGAGCGAGCGGAACTGCTCGGCGTATTCGCTGTAGAACTGTTCGACGACCTCGCGCGACAGGGCGGCGACGATCGGTGCAATCAGCACCGCTTGGGCGATGATCATGGCCTCGGGGGTGTACAGCAGCTGCAGCCAGCCGAGTGGCCCCGCGTTCGACAGCAGCAGATAGATCAGGAGGCCGACGACGACGGGTGGCAGCCCCATGAGGGCATTCATGAGGATCATGACGGCCGTGCGGCCGCGGAAGCGACCCATGGCCACCAGCGTGCCCAGGGGCAGCCCGACGAGGCACGCGATCAGCACCGCCGTCAGGCTCACGCGCAACGACAGTGCGATAATCTCCAGCAGGTCGGGATCGGCCGCGAAGACCAGCCCGAACGCCAGTCCGAACGCCTCGCCGAAATCTTGCATGTTTTCCGCCCCCCGGAAAAAAATGCAAACAGGCAGCCAAGGGTGCGTTATTTTGCAGTTCCCGACAAGTTTTCCACCAAGTAAAGAGGGGAAAATTGCAGCAGCGCGAGCAAAAGCACGGCGACACGTCGCTGCGAGCGCCGTCGACGCCTACGTCCGGCCCACAGCAGGGCAATGGCGGCACAGGCGACGCGCGCGCATTCGCCCTCGGTGACCTGTCCGGCGCGTTTGCCGACCTCGGCACGTTCCTGCCCATCGTCATCGGCGTGTTTGCCGTGCAACAAGTGGATCCCACGGGCCTGTTGGTCGGGTTCGGTGTCTTCGCACTGGTAACGGCCGCCGTCTACCGTCGTCCCGTACCGGTACAGCCGATGAAAGCCGTCGGCGCAGTCGCCATCGCTGGCGGCCTCGGCGCTTTGGGGCTGACCGCCTCGGGCATGTTGCTGGGTGTGCTGCTGATCGTGCTCGCCGGGTTCGGCATGGTCGGTCGCCTCGGCAGACTGATCCCGTCGACCGTGATGAACGGCATCCAGCTCGGTGTGGCGTTCTATCTCGCGTGGGCAGGCCTGAAACTCATGGCGCGCGAACCCTGGCTGGCCGCCGCGGCGCTCGCGATTCTGCTCATGCTGCAGTTCACACGGCTCAAACCGCTCGCGGCACTCGTCGTGATCGCGGCGTCGGCGCTGTGGGGCGTGATGCACGATCCACAGATCCTGCCATTGATCACCGTCGGCCTGAGTCTGCCCGCGATGTACTTGCCCGACAGCGGTGATCTGTGGGCGTCCGCTAGCGGCGTACTGTTGCCGCAGCTGGCCCTGACCCTGACCAATGCGACCGTGATCACGGCGGCCATCGCGGCCGACTACTTTCCCGCAGACCGGGCGCGCATCACGCCCGACCGCCTGGCGATGTCGACGGGTGTACT
>JAGRHA010000474.1 GCA_020445205.1 Gammaproteobacteria bacterium | reverse complement strand
CTTGTTAGCATTGACTGCCCTGCAGTGCCTGTTGAATGAACGGCCCCTTTTTCTCCGTGTAAGTTTCTCGATCTTCTTTGTAAGCAGCCGCCAGTTCTCGCTTAAGGGCTGAATACTCCTCTGCGATCTGTTTATTGGAGCGAAGCAGATCTCGAAACCTGATGTGTTCATTCCATAGAGGGCTATGAAATGGGACTAGATGCAGGTGGTGGGTACGGTACGCATCTGATGGTTTGCAAAACCAGTGCATTATTTCGGTGTTGTACGGCCAATATTCGTACCCGTTTTCTTCTATGACCTCGATAGCACACCTTGATTCTTCAAGCGATTTGACGCCAAACATGATATCGATAACAGGCTTGGCAACCATGCCAGGGACAGCGGTGCTGCCGATATGCTCAATACCGCCATAGCACCATTCCGCAGCCACGTTCATTAGAAGGCTTCGCTCTTCCTCAAACCTCGTTGGCCACGACTGATCATATTCTTCAAGAATGACTGGCGCTTGGCTCATGTCTCGATATTTCCTTTCGAATGCTAACAGCTAAATAGACAGACTCTGCGTGAAACGACATAGACAGAGTCTGTATAATTCAGTGGTGATTCTGCCGGATCAGGACGATCCGGGGTTGCATCTTTAACGACCATGGAGGGTCTGAGATGTCGCTTGAGCATTCCGATGCGCAGTCTGGCGCAGTTACGCGTTTCTGGCATAAATACCTGTCCTTGCTGGAAAAAGCATCCGTTCCCGAGAGCTTCCGGCCATACTATCGGAAAGCGGTGGAGGCGTATATTGCCGCCCATCCCGGGCACCGCCTAGTCGCCCACCAGCCCGCCGATGTAGACCGCTATCTTGCGGACAAAGGCAGCAATGTCCTGTTGCAGGAATGGCAGTTCCGCCAGATTGTCGACGCACTGAAGATTCTGTTTGTCGCCCAACTTCGAGCCCGATGGTCGCGTGAATACGACTGGTATCGGTGGTCCGTGTTTGCCCGCGAACTTCCCCAGAGTCATGTCACCTTGTATCGGGCCAACGCCGCCGATCTACTATCCGCGCCCACCAGCAACAGCATGGTCAAGCAATTTCGCTCGCACGCGGGCACTCACGCAGAGGCGTTCGTAAAGACCTTGCGTTTGCGCCGCATGGCGGTGCGAACGGAGCAAACATACGAGCACTGGTTGGCGCGCTTCTTTGCATTTCTCCAATGGAAGCCGGTAGAGCAGGTCGAAACGCCCGACCTCACGCGTTTCCTCGAGCACCTCGCCATCAATCGTGCAGTATCCGCATCGACACAGCGCGTCGCGCTCAATGCCTTGGTGTTCTTCTTTCGTGAGGTGCTCGGGCGCAATGTCGACGATGCGTCGGCGTATTCGCGCGCGTTGCCAAAGCGACGTCTGCCCGTGGTATTGACTCAGGAAGAGGTGCGCCTGCTACTGGATCAGCTCAGCGGACAGGTCCGCCTGATGGCGGCACTGATGTACGGCACCGGGATGCGACTCATGGAGTGCGTGCGCTTGCGCGTGCTGGACGTCGATTTCGGCTTTCAGCAGATCACTGTGCGTCGGGGCAAAGGCGGCAAAGATCGCGTGGTGCCGCTGCCTGCACGCGTGAAAACGACCTTGGCGACACACCTGGATGGCGTAAGGGCATTGCACGAGCAGGACCTGCTGGCTGGTCACGGCGAGGTTTATCTGCCGCCGGCATTGGCGCGCAAACTGGGCAGCGCGGCATGCGACTGGAGCTGGCAGTATGTATTTCCGGCACTGCGTCTTTCAGTCGATCCCAACAGTGGCAAAACCCGTCGCCACCACGTGCACGAAACCGGTCTGCAGAAAGCGATCCGCGATGCGGCACGATCGGCAGAGATCAACAAGCGGGTAACCAGTCATACCCTGCGTCACTCGTTCGCCACGCACTTGTTGCAACACGGCAGGGACATCCGCGTGATTCAGGACCTGTTAGGTCATTCGGATGTAAGCACGACGATGATCTACACGCACGTGCTCAACAAGGGCGGCCTGGGTGTGCAGAGCCCGCTCGACGTTCTGTAGCTGTAGCCTCGGGATCGCGGGCTCAGCCCTCCAACGCCTCCCAGCGTTGATACGCCTGCGCCAGTTCCTGTTCGACCTGTTGCATGCGCGCGCCGAGCTCGGTGACCTTTTCGGGTGATGTGCGATACAGCTCCGGATCACCGAGTGCGCCCTGCAGGTCTTCGAGCTCGATCTCGAGCGCCTCGATACGCGCCGGCAGCGTATCGAGTTCACGCTGGTCCTTGTAGCTGAGTTTCTTCGCCTTGGTGGTCTCGACGGGCTTGGCGCTGGCAGCGGCTTTCTTCACCGCATCCGACTTGTCCTGCACCTTGGGTAGCGTCGCCAGCGGCGCGCGCTGTCGCAACCAGTCCTGGTACCCACCGACATAGGCGTTCACGCTGCCTTCGCCTTCGAACACCAGCGTGCTGGTGACCACGTTGTCGAGGAATGCACGGTCGTGGCTGACGAGCAGCAGCGTACCGTTGAAGTCGAGCAACAGTTCTTCGAGCAGTTCCAGGGTCTCGAGATCGAGGTCGTTGGTCGGTTCGTCCATGACCAGCACATTGGCCGGTCTGGTGAACAGCTTGGCCAGCAGCAGGCGGTTGCGCTCGCCGCCCGACAGCGCACGCACGGGCTGGCGGCAGCGCTTGGGCGGGAACAGGAAGTCCTGCAGGTAGCTGATGACGTGCTTTTCCTTGCCGTTGACACTGACCTTGTCGCTACCCCCGGCGACGTTGTCGATCACGGTCTTGTCGAGATCGAGCTGGTCGCGCAGCTGATCGAAGTACGCGACCTCGAGTTTGGTGCCGCGTTCGATGCGTCCGCTGTCGGGCGTGAGCCGGCCGAGCAGCAGGTTCAGCAGCGTCGATTTGCCACAACCGTTGGGGCCGATGATGCCGATGCGGTCGCCGCGCAGGATCGTGGTCGAGAAACCGCGGATGATGGGTCGCCCGTCCCACGCATAGCTCACGTCGACGGCCTCACACACCAGCTTGCCGGAACGGTCGGCGGCATTCATCGTGAGCCTCGCCGTGCCCTGGCGCTGACGGCGTTCACCGTAGTCGCGACGCATCGCCTCGAGGCGCCGCACCCGGCCCTCGTTGCGCGTGCGCCGTGCCTTGATGCCCTGGCGCACCCAGACCTCTTCCTGCGCCAGCAACTTGTCGAAGCGCGCGTTCTCCAGCGCTTCGGCATTGTCGAGTTCGTCGCGCCGGCGCAGGTAGTTGGCGTAGTCGCCGGGATAGTCACGGATGCGTCCGCGATCGAGTTCGACGATGCGCGTCGCCAGACGTTGCAGGAACCCACGGTCGTGGGTGATGAAGATCAGCGTGCCCTGCCAGCTGAGCAGGAACTCTTCGAGCCAGGTGATCGATTCGACATCGAGATGGTTGGTCGGTTCGTCGAGCAGCAGCAACTGTGGATCGGCGGCCAGCGCGCGCGCCAGCAGCACACGCCGTTTCATGCCACCGGAAAGATCGTCGAACACGTCGTCGGCGTTGAGCTGCATGCGCGAGATGGTCTGTTCGACCTGCTGCTCCATACGCCAACCATCGACGGCCTCGAGCTGTTGCTGGATACGTTCGAGCTTGGCCAGCGCGGCCTCGCTGCTGTCGTCGACCAGCGCGTGGCTCGCGGCGTGGTATTGCTTGATCAGCGCGGCGGTATCGCCGACGCCGTCGGCCACGACGTCGAATACGCCGCCATGCAGCTGCTCTGGCACATCCTGCGTGAGTCGCGCGACACGCACGCCTTGGGCGACCACGCGTTCGCCGTCGTCGGCCTGCAACTCGCCCGCAATGAGCCGCAGCAGGGTCGACTTGCCCTCGCCGTTGCGACCGAGCAGGCAGATGCGCTCACCGCCCTCGACCGCGAAATCGATGCCGTCGATCAACGCCGGATCGCCGTAGCTCAGATGCAGGTTGCGTAACGTCAGGATGGCCATAGGGGCGGCATCCTGACACAAAGCGGTGCGGGCCGCCTATCACAGCGACACGATGCGACCCACGGCGTGCGGCGCACCCGGCAGGCACGTGCGCAAGTGGCGCCGGCATGGCGGCGGACACCCGCTGCGCAACAGCACGCGGCGGTGCGGTCTGCCTGTGTCCGGAGACCACGCCGCTGTCCACACCTGCGCATCGACCGGGGCCGGCGCGCCAGCCGCAACAGCGCACGCAGCGACCGCATCTCGCGGCGTCATCGGCGTGCCCCCAAATTCACACACTGCAGGCTATGTTTTTTCAGCGGGGAAATGCTGACGACATCGCGTCGGGCCGCAATCGGCGGTCGCCGTCGAAGCCTTGGGGTCTTGTAGGCAACGGGACATCGAGCAGCGGCAGTCGGCTTTCATCAGCAAGCGCTTCGACGGCGCCTCAGTCATCGGCCGCAGAAGGTCCGGGCGGCGGACTGCACACCGCCGCGCGTATCAGCGACGCACGATCTCAATGCCCTGTTCGACCAGCCCGTTGGGGTGCGGCACCTCGAGCGGTGGCGCGTCGGGCCATCGCCAGCGTGCGGCATCGAACAGCGTGCGCATGTCGGGCAGCGGACAATCGAACGGCGGCCCGCCGTCGCGTCCGGTCTGCATGAACAGCGCGAGCAGGCGGCCGCCCGGCAGCAGCCAATCGGCGACGCGGCGCGCGTAGTCAGCCCAGTGCGACGGATCGAGCGCGCACAGGCAGGTCTGTTCGTAGATGGCATCGAACGGCTCGGCCGGCTGCCAGTGCAGCAGGTCGGCCTGCACGACATTGGCCTGCAGGCCGAGTTCGGCGAGCTCGGCCATGAGCCGGAGCACGGGCGGTGCAGCGATGTCGACCGCCGTCACCTGGCAGCCGTAGCGCACGAGCGCGGCGACCTCGTGGCCATGCCCGCAGCCCGGCACCAGCACGCGTCCGCGCGGTATCGCGCCTTGCGCCAGCCAGCGCGCCAGCGCCGGGCTCGCGTCGCCGCGGTCCCAGCCCGTCTGCCCGGCGTGATAGCGCTGTTCCCAGTCGCGGCGGCGTTCGTGTGTGTCGGTCATCGCGGCTCCCCAGCGGCGGTCTGCAGGTGCGATTATCGCCCGCCCGCGCCGTGGCGGCGCAATGGCGGCACGCGCGGCGCAAGGGGAAATTCCGCTTTGCGCGGCGAGCCGCTAGAATGCCGCGATGAGCATACGCGTCACATTCAAGGAAGCCTGGTCGGGCGAAGCGGATTGCAAGCTTTGCACGCTGCGTGAATCGGCGCTGTTCGCCGGCCTCGAAGAATCGGACTTCGAGCAGATCCACCAACCGATCGATCAGATCCTGTTGCAGCCGGGTCAGACCTTGTATCAAGCCGGCGTCATGGGTGACCGTCTGTTCACCGTGCGCAGTGGCATGCTGAAGCTCGTGCAATACCTGCCCGACGGCGCGCAACGTATCGTGCGCCTGGTCAAGGCGGCCGATGTCACCGGCCTCGAGGCGCTGCTCAAGCAGGCCTACGAACACGATGCCGTGGCGATGCAGCCGACCGAGTTGTGTTGTCTGCCCGTGGCCACGGTCAAGGCGCTCAGCGGGCGCAACCCCGAGCTGCACATCGAGTTGCTGAAGCGTTGGCACCGCGCGTTGAGCGAGGCCGACGCCTGGCTCACCGAGCTGTCGACGGGTCCGGCGCGTGAACGCATCGCGCGCCTGTTGCTGCGCCTGGTACGTGACAGCGGCGGACCCGAGGTGCTGTTGTTCGGACGCGAGGATCTCGGCGCCATGCTCGGCATCACGACCGAGACCGCGAGCCGCACCATTGCCGAGTTTAAGCGCCAGGGCCTGCTCGACGAACTCGGCGGCAACCACTACCGCGCCGACGTCGATCAGCTCAAGCGTCTGCTCGACGAGTGACGTCGGGCGGCGCGCAACCCACCTGCCAGCGCGCCGCACCTCCCCAACCACCCGCGTTGTCGCCGAGTGCGGCATCGAGCATGTTGTCGCTGCGACAGCGCTGGAGCATGAGCGGGCCGACATCGGCGTCGTGCAGCCTGGCGATCAAGGCATCGAGGCGCGGCGGCGGCAGCAGGGCGTCGTGCACCGTGATGCGCACCTCGTAAGGCACACCCGCATCGCGTAGCAGGCGCAGGCTGCGCCACGCCCGTTCGCCGCTGCCCGCCAAGCCCGTGAGTGTTGCGTAGTCTTCGGGCGCGGCCTTGATGTCGAGACCGACCCAGTCGAGCGCGGGCAGCCATGCAGCCAGGCGTTCCGGGTAACAGCCGGCCGTATGCAGGCCGACCTTGTAGCCAAGCCCACGCACTAGGTCGATGGCCTCCCCCAGGCCGCGCTGCGCGGTCGGCTCGCCACCCGAGAACACCACGCCGTCGAGCAGCCCGCGCCGGTGTTCGAGGAACGTCTGCACCGCACGCCAGTCGACGACGCCGTCGCCGCTGTCCAGCAGGTGCGCGTTGTGACAATAACGGCAGCGCCATGGGCAGCCCTGGCAATACACCACGGCGGCGAGTTCGCCCGGGTAGTCGATCGTGGTGAGCGGCGTGATGCCGCCCACTCGCAGCAGCGATGTCATTCAGCTGCCGCTGACCTTGTCCGTGGCGATGAAGTAACGGCGCTCGGCATGCTCGGATTGCTTGCCGGGATTCCAGGCCGATAGCGGGCGGTGGTAGCCCATGACCCGCGTCCACACCTCGCAGCGTGTGCGTTCTTCGTCGTTGAGTTCGATCGCGTCGTTATGCGTCTGCATGCAGTGCCTCATGTTGTTTGCGTGCGATGAGTTCGGCATCGCAGCGGGGACAGAATTCGTGCTCGCCACTCAGGTAGCCGTGCTGTGGGCAGATCGAGAAGGTCGGCGAGATGGTGATGTACGGCAGGCGGAAATTGCCCAGCGCGCGTTGCACCAGCCGTCGGCAGGCATCGGCGCTGGCGAGTTGTTCGGGCAGATACAAGTGCAACACGGTGCCACCCGTGTACTTGCGCTGCAGCGTGTCCTGGCGTGCGAGCGCCTCGAACGGGTCGTCGGTGAAACCGACCGGCAGTTGCGAGCTGTTGGTGTAGTACGGCGCCTGTGGCGTGCCCGCCTGCAGGATGTCGGGCCAGCGTTTGCGGTCCTCCTTGGCGAAGCGGTAGGTCGTCCCCTCGGCCGGTGTCGCTTCGAGGTTGTACAGGTGCCCCGTCTCCTCCTGGAATGCAACCATGCGCGCACGCACGTGGTCGAGCAGGCGCTCGGCCAGTGCATAGCCGTCGGCCGTGGTGATGTCGTCGGCGTCGGCAGTGAAGTTGCGGATCATCTCGTTGATGCCGTTCACGCCGATGGTCGAGAAGTGATTGCGCAGCGTGCCAAGGTAACGCTTGGTGTACGGGAACAGGCCGGCGTCCATGTGACGCTGGATCACCTTGCGCTTGATCTCGAGGCTGTTGCGCGCGATATCGAGCAAGCGGTCGAGTTGCGCGAACAGCACCGCCTCGTCGCCGCGGTGGAGGTAGCCGAGGCGCGCGCAGTTGACCGTGACCACGCCCAGCGAGCCGGTCTGCTCGGCGGAGCCGAACAGGCCGTTGCCGCGTTTGAGCAGCTCGCGCAGATCGAGCTGCAGACGACAGCACATGCTGCGGATCATGTTCGGCTTGAGTTCGGAGTTCAGAAAGTTCTGGAAATACGGCAGGCCGTACTTGGCCGTCATCGCGAACAGCCGCTCCGCGTTCTCGCTGTGCCACGGGAAGTCCGGCGTGATGTTGTAGGTCGGGATAGGGAAGGTGAACACGCGGCCCTTGGCATCGCCCGTGGTCATCACGTCGATGTAGGCGCGGTTGATCATGTCCATCTCGGCCTGCAGCTCACCGTAGTTGAACGGCATCTCCTCGCCGGCGATCACCGGGATCTGCTCGCGCAGGTCTTCGGGACACACCCAGTCGAAGGTCAGGTTGGTGAACGGCGTCTGCGTGCCCCAACGCGACGGCACGTTGAGGTTGTAGATGAGCTCCTGGATGTACTGCCGCACCTGCGCGTAGTCGAGCGCGTCCTTGCGCACGAACGGTGCCATGTAGGTGTCGAACGAGCTGAAGGCCTGTGCGCCGGCCCACTCGTTCTGCAGCGTGCCGAGGAAGTTGACGATCTGGCCGACCGCCGACGACATGTGCCTGGGTGGCCCGGATTCGACCTTGCCCGGTACGCCGTTGAGGCCCTCGTGCAGCAGCGTGCGCAGCGACCAGCCGGCACAGTAACCGGCCAGCATGTCGAGATCGTGGATATGGATGTCGCCCTCGCGGTGCGCGGCGCCGACTTCGGGCGGATAGACGTGCGACAGCCAATAGTTGGCGATCACCTTGCCCGAGGTGTTGAGGATCAGTCCGCCCAGCGAGTAACCCTGGTTGGCGTTGGCATTGACGCGCCAGTCGGCACGCTCGAGGTACTCGTTGACCGAGCCGGCGACGTCGACCAGGGTGCGGCGGTCGTCACGCAGGCGCCGATGCTGGTCGCGGTAGCGGATATAGGCACGCGCGGTGGCCAGATGATTGGCGGTGATCAGAGTCTGTTCGACGATGTCCTGCACGCGTTCGATGTCCGGCACGCCGTCGGCGAAGTGGCCGTGGCTCAACACCTTGACCACCTGCGCGGTCAGCAGGCGCGCCTCGTCGGCGCCGAACTCGGCGGTTG
>JAGRHA010000473.1 GCA_020445205.1 Gammaproteobacteria bacterium | reverse complement strand
CTTCGATGGCAACCGGCTGTCATGAATCGCCCCTGTCTTCATCTGTCGAGGAGTGACTGAATCATGCCGCGCCCAAGTCAGTTCGACGCCATCCAGACACTGCGCGCACAACGCGTGGTCGCCGACCGCACGCTCGCCGCAGCGACGCTGGCCGTCGAACAGGCGAAACGCGAACGCGACCGTCTGATTGCCCGTGGTGCGCCACGGACGGCGGTCGACAGCGCGGTCACCGCCTATGGCAAAGCCGTGGCCGCCTACGTTGACGCGCGTGCGGCGCGCCTCACACTCGTCGACCAGCTGGCAATCGAGTCGGCCAAGGCGGCAGCCAACCTGCAGCAGGCCCTGTCGCTGTTCGAAACACTGGAAGGCGACCTGCCGATCGCTTTGTTTCCGGTGCGCCTCGAAACCCGTTACACGAGCGCCAGTCTGCAGATCCGCATCTACCCGGACGCCGTCAACATCAAAGCGCATAGCGAAGGCCTGACCGAGACCGAACAGGTGGCGGCGAAAGCGTACTGGCAGGCGGTATGGGATGCGCGTCTGCCGCGCATCGACGACGAAGCCGATCCCGGCTTCGAGAGCGACGAACAGTACCGCATGCGGCAGCAACGCGCCGAGGCCTTGTGGGCCGAGATGGTCAAGGCACTGCGTGCGCCACGCGCAGCATTCGTCGTGCGCGTGATGCGGCCGCTCAACGCGGCACTGCTCGATCAACCCGGCGTACCCACCGAGTCCCCAGCATTTCCCGATGACGTGGTCACGGGTTCGCGGCTGTCGGCACAGCCCGTCGCCAGTATGCTGCCCGATCGCTTCTGTGCAATCGGCTACGCAGCCAACGGCAAGATCGCATTCCGCAAGTTCGGCACCGTGGTTCCCGATGTGCTCGCGATGTCACCCGTCATCACACCGGGCGACCCGGTACCACCGCAACAGGCCGAGTCGCCGTTCAGTGGAGAGTCGGCATGGCTCACCGACTTCGCCGAAGCGGAGAAGGTCGGCATGGGCATCACGATCCGCAAGGCCGACATCAGCCTGTCGGGCTACGATCTCGACCAGGGCCTGAGTCGTCTCGTCGTGGTCGGTATCGACTGGACCCTGTCGCCCAATGACAGCGCCGCCGGTATCGGCGCCCTGCTCGAAGCCAACGGCGCCAGCGGCGGCATCAGCTTTCTGCCGATCGGCACAGCGACCAACAACACGCGTGCGCAGGGTGCCGGACATTCGCCGGCGTTCGAACGTGATCCCACACAGAACACCGCACCCGCCCCCGTGGCGGCACCCGGCACACGCGCAATCGATGCGCTGCGCATCGCGTTCGGTATCCGCGCTGAAGACTTCGACAACGAACATCTGCGCAACGCCGAACTCGACGAGAGCGAGCTCTCGGGGCACATGCTCAACGCGCTGTACCGCGCACTGGCCGGCAACTACATCGAGGAGTACTGGACACGTGCCGACGACGACGGCGTGTCCGAGGACACGCTGAGTGCGATACGCGAACACGTGACCAGTTATGTGCGACCGGCCGGGCCGCTGCAGCCGATCCGGGTCGCCAATCAACCCTACGGCATCCTGCCCGTCATCGCGGCCGACCGCTACACGCCCGACACCGGCTTCGAGAAGGGACTCGACGACCTGCTCAAGTTGCTGCGCCCGTCATGGGAAGGCAACGTCAACAAGGTGCCACGCTTCGATGGCACCGCGGCATCGACGAATCTGCTGCTGCGCCAAGGGCCATGGGCACAGTCGCGCAGTTATCGCGAAGTCAGCAAGGACACGCTGGGTTCCGCCGTGCAGGACTCGGTCGGCCAGTTCCAGCACGAACTGCGCATGGTGCCAAACAGCGTATTCATGCAGATGGTGGCCGCGGTACAAGGCGTTGACGCCGTGAACGCCGCGCAGCTCGCGACACTCGCCATCAGCGCGATCACCGTGCGCCCAGACCCGAGCCAGCTGCCGACCACCCTGCCCTGGGTGCAGCCGGATGCCGAAGTGGCGACGCGCGAAGCCGCACCCGATACGCACCTGCCCGACGACGCCAACTATATCCAGGACCTCGCCGACGCCCTCGATGCCGGCACCGACATCAAGGGTGCAACGGCACAGCTGCGCAAGGCGCCGTCGCTGCTTGCCGGCCTGCTCGCCTATGCCGTCGACCAGCAGGCGGACAAGGCCGCCGAGCTGCTGCTGCATCAGGTGCTGAAGACGCGCAAACCGGCGACCAAGACGCGACGCTTCGGCACACCGATGACCATCGGCATCGAAGCCGCCATCGATGACGAAAAGAGTTTCGGCATCACGCATGCGGGCGAGTTGTCGACGATCAAACTCGACAAGGTCACGGGCGACGACAGCGTCACCGCACACGCGGTCAAGCAGGCAGCCGCGGTGTACAAGGGCCAGGACGTTCGCCTGACGTCGTGGCAGGACCTGGCCTTCGCCGCGCAGCTCAAACAGTGGCAGATCCACTCGCCGCGGCACACGCGCGACCTCGCGAGCGTGCGTGCGAGTCTCGATGCGCTGAAGCACCGCACGGTCGGCGAACTCGACTGGGCGTTGCGCACCACGCTCGACACCTTCGACTGGCGCCTCGACGCATGGCTGACGTCACAGGCCACGCGACGCCTCGCGCGTCTGCGCGCGGGTCGCGATGACGACAACCAACCCGCGATCAATCATGGTATCCATGTCGGCGCCTGGGGCTTCGTCGAGGATCTCAAGCCCGACGCCTTGGGCACGCGCGAAAGCCTCGGCCACATGTTGATGCCATCGATGCGCCACGCCGCGGCCGCGGCGATCCTGCGCAGCGGCTATCTGTCCAACGACCCGGCCGCGCGCGCCGCCTACGACCTCGACCTGTCGTCGCAACGTGTGCGCGCCGCCAAGGCGGTGTTCGAGGGCCTCGCCCAGGGCCAGGCATTGGCCGCGCTGCTCGGTTATCGTTTTGAACGCGGCTTGCGCGACAACCTGCTCGGTGCGCGCATCACCACGTTCCGGCGCAAGTATCCGCTGCGCCCCTATGGCCTCGACACCAACGGCAACGCCGACGACAGCCCGAGCGAGGCGATCGACGCGCGCGACGTGGTCGATGGCGTCGCCGTCCTCGAGGCCGGCAACAAGGCCGTTAACACCGTGCCATCCGCGGAGCGTCCCATCGTGCAAGCGCTCGTCGACGATCTGTCGAACCTGTGGGATGCCGTCGCCGATCTCAGTGTCGCCGAAGCGACCTACCAGATCGCACAGGGCAACGTCGACCGCGCGGCCGCTGCACTGTCGGTGCTCGACAAGCAGACCACACCGGTCGAATCGCAGGTCGGCAATTCGCCACGCGACGGCGTCACGTACACGCAGCGCGTCGCGCTGCTGCTCGACACCACGGCGACGGTGTCGTCGGCATGGGCCAGCGACGCCCTCGCTGTTGCCGAACCCCTGCTCAATGCATGGCTCGCACAACTGCTCGGCGAGCCGACGGATTTCGTCCTGCG
>JAGRHA010000472.1 GCA_020445205.1 Gammaproteobacteria bacterium | reverse complement strand
TCGCGCTCGGCGGGTGGGGGCTGTCGAAACTAACTGAGGGCACGCCGCTGTGATCGAGTCTGTCGTGCTCGTCATGGCCGTGGTCTCGACCGACGGCCGAGAACTGGTCTCGGTACGCATGCCGTACGAAACGGCCGCGCAATGCGAGGCCGCCGCACACGCGGCCCGCTGGGTGATACCGGATGGGTATGGACTGGATGCGGTCGCGCATTGCGAGACCGACGAATCGGGCGAACTGGCGCTGTAGGCGCGGGAGGTTGAGATGTGGCAAGGACTGGTTGATTTCAATGACGCGGTTTGGGTCTGGGTAAAAGACCACCCGCGCACGACGCTCGGGGTCGTGTCGATCCTGGTTGTTCTGCTCGTGCTCAAGGGTCTGCTGTTCTGATGGAATTGACCCTGTACCACTTCGGCAGGGACGAGTTCCGCGGCTGGTTCGATCGCTGCGATCCGCGCCTGTTGATCCTGCTCGACAGCCTGCGCCACCAGTGGGGCCAGCCGATCCGCATCAGTCCGGCCGACGGCGCGATCGGGCGCGAGATGCGCGACAGCATCAGCCAGCACAACATCGACAAGTGGGGGTCGGTACGCGCGGTGGACGTGTACCCGGAAGGCGTCACCAACGAGCACCAGGCGCGCGAGTTCATCGACCTTGCCGAACAGGTCGGATTTACCGGCATCGGGGTCTATCCAGATTGGGCCGGTGGTATCGGTTTCCACCTGGACGTTCGGGTCGATGCGCAACCCGGCAAGCCGGCCAAGTGGGGCGCGGTCAACAACGAAAACGGCGTACAGCGCTACGTGGCGCTGTCGCAGGCACTGGAGATGGTGGCGTAGATGGCACTTCCCCTGGTTCCCTTGCTCGGCCTTGCCGGGAAGATCCTCGACAAGCTGTTCCCCAACCCGGAAGAACGCGCGGCCGCTGAACTGCGCTTGCAGCAAGCGACGATGGACGGCGAACTGAAGCTGATCGAGCAGCAGTTGTCGGCGATCGTCATGGAGGCGCAATCGGGCGACCCATGGACCAGCCGCGCGCGGCCGTCGTTCATGTACGTCGTTTACATCTACCTGCTTGCAGCGCTGCCGTTCGGCGTGCTGTTCGCTTTCCAGCCAACGGCAGCGGCGGCGGTCACTGCCGGCATGACGGCGTTCCTGCAGGCGATCCCCGGCGAGATGTGGACGCTGTTTGGTGCCGGTTATCTCGGCTACACCGGCGCACGCACGCTGGAAAAGCGGAAGCTGCTCGATCTGTGAGGGACAATGCGTGACCCTGTCGATCGAAGCCATGCTCAACGCCGCCACGATCAGCGCCGGCCCGTTCTCGCAGGCCGTGTCGATCGATGTCGACAGCGTCGTGACCGAGGTGCAGGGCGTGCTGCTCGATGGCGACGATACGCGGCCTGTCGGCCACATGAGCGCACGCGAGCCGGGTAGGCATGTGCGCGTGCGATCGTCGGATATCGCAAGTCTCGGCGTGCGCCAGGGCGTGACGGTCACGATCGACAGCGTCGCGTACACGGTCACGTCGATCGAGCCGGACAGCACCGGACAGACAAAACTGTTTCTGAGGTTGGCCTGATGCCTGCGCCATTCGGATTTGTCATTGAGGCTGATATCGACGGACTGGAGCAGGTTGAACGCCTGATTAAGGGCTTCCCGCAACACGCGCAGTTCGCGACGGCTTTGGCGCTGACGAAGACGGCAAAACGCCTGCAGTCGCATTACACGTCGCGGTTGCCGTCGATTTTCGATCGACCGACGCCGTACGTCCTCAGGTCGTTGCGCACACGGCCGGCGACTAAGAAGAACTTGCATGCAGAGGTTCTATTCAAAGACGAGTCATTCAAGGGCACGCCGGCAACGCGCTACATGGCGCCGCACGTCTATGGCGGTCGACGCGAGCAGAAGGTTTCAGAATGGCGATTGCATGATGCCGGGTACCTGAAGCCGAACGAGATCACAGTCCCTGGCAAGAGTATCAGGCTGGACCAGTACGGCAACATGAGGCGGGGCATCATTACCCGGATTCTGTCCAATGTCCGTGCGCAGGGCGATGCGGCGCAGAACACGACGGACAGTTCTAAGGCTCGGTATTTCTACGGGCTGATCAAAGGCACGCGCGGCATATGGGAGCGGTACGACCGAGGCGGTCGTAGCGTCCGTCCGGCGTTGTTGTTTGTCGAGTCGCCCAACTACGAGAAGCGGTTTCGATTCTATGAGATCGGCGAAAAGTTCGTCGCTGATGTGCTGCCGGATGCGTTCATTCGCGCGTTCACGCAGGCAATCGCTACGGCAAGGACAGGGAAATGAGCGATAACACCCTCGAACCCATCAAAATCGAAGCGTTCGTCAACGAGCACGGATTTCTGTCGTTGCGCGACAGGGAATCGAAGCGGCCGCTGTATCTGCTCCAGTCCGTCGAGGTGAGTAAGGACGGCGCTGACGATGTGCAGACGGCTATCGTGAAAATCGTCGTGGACCCGAGAACATGAGCAACGTCTTCGCCGTCGAGCAACTGCTGATCAGCCGCATCGCCGACAACGTGCCCGCGTTCGTCGAGGTCGGCACGGTCGCGAAGCTGTCCGGCTATCAGTTCGACCAGATCCCGCTGCCCGCGTGCTACGTCGTGCCTGGCAAGGCCGAGGTGGTCGGCGAGCCGCACGACGGTGGCGTGCAGATCGAGCGGCAGGAATGGCAGGTCGTGATCTGCGTGCCGTTCATCGACGACACGACCGACGAGACCAACACGGCCACGAAGGCGGCCGGCGAATTGATCTACCAGGTCGCGCAGCAGTTGATCGGCTGGCGACCGGCGCAAGGCTTTCAGCCGTTCGCGTATCGCGGGCGGCCCGAACCCTATCTCGAAAGCGGTTACGGAGAGTTCCCGGCACTCTTTGAAACCGGACTGGTATTGGCCGGAATTTGATGAGGATATAGAGCAATGCCCACGCAACCCTATAACCTGACGACCGAGCGCAATATCACCCTCGGCGCAGGCTACGTGTATTTCGACCCCGAAGACGGCAGCGAAGCGCTGACCGGCGAACTGTACATCGGCGACTCGTCCGGCTTTTCGTTCACGATGAGCAGCGAGAAGACCGAGATCGATTCCAGCGACACGCCGACTGCCGAAACGCTGATCTCGATCGTCAAGAAGGTCACCCGCGCATCGCAGATGAGCGTGCGCAACATCTCCGACCAGAACCTGGCGTTCTTCATCGGCGGCTCGACTGCGACCGTCACTCAGACCAACACGCCAGTCACCGACGAGGTCATCGGCGCGGTGCAGCAGGGCCGTTACTACCAGCTCGGCGCGTCGACCAGCAACCCCACCGGCGTGCGTAACGTGTCGTCGGTCACGGTCGAGCCGTCTGGCGGCGGTACCGCACTGGTGGTCGACACCGACTACAAGCTCGACGCCGCGGGCGGCCGAATCTACATCATCCCGGGCGGCGGCATCGCCGACGACGACGAGATCCAGGTCGACTACACGCCGGCCTCGAACACCCGTACCCGCGTCACGTCCGGTTCGTCGCCGCGCAAGGGTGCGCTGCGCTTCGTGTCGGACAACACCGCCGGCGACAACCGCGAGTTCTATTTCCCGCGCGTCGAACTGTCGCCCAACGGCGACGCGGCGCTGAAAGACCGCGACAACCCGGCCGAATTGCCGTTCGACATCTCGGTGCTGACCCGCACCGGGTACGAGCAGGTCTATATCGACGGCCAGGCCGCGTAAGTGCTGTCCGGTGATTGGCGGCCGTCGCGGCCGCCTTTTTTGGGGTGACTATGGAAATACGAACAGAACACCGCACGGTCACCGTGCACGAACTCACGGTCGGGCAGATGCGCGAATACCTGGCGCAGGCCGAATCACAGCGGCAGGTACTGCTCGACCCGGTCATCGATCTGCTGTTCGAAGACTGCAGCCTGCGCGATGTCGTCGCCATGACCGACCTCGAGCTGCCCGACTTCGACACGATGACACCGGCAGATATCCAGCAGGTCATCGACGCCTGTCGCGAGCGGAACCCGCATTTTTTCGGCATGGCGAGGCGGTCGCGCGAACTGATCGAACGGCTGGCCTCGCAGACTTCGACCGCAGCGT
>JAGRHA010000471.1 GCA_020445205.1 Gammaproteobacteria bacterium | reverse complement strand
GTCGATAGTGCGCCCAGCCGCTCACTGGCGCGCACGGGGTCGGCTGTCGTGAGGTGTCGGCGAACTGTGCTGCGGCAAATGTTGCTCGTCCTGGTGCGACGCGCCCGGCACGTGCCGATGCCGGGCCATGATGCCCGATCCGTGTGCCGATCGCGTCGAGCACGGCAAGCATCTGGGGGGCAGTTCGACGTGCGCTTGCCGTTGTCGCCCGTAATGGCCTGAGTCTGCAGGTCGCCACGGTGCGCGTACGTGGGTGTCTATCGCTTCAGCAGCCGTTCGCCCTGTTCGATCTGCACCGGTCCTCGACCGTCGCGCAGGTGGTCGGCCAGCTGGCGGATGAAACCGCGCCAGGCGTCGTCGTTGAGGCGAGCGAGCCGCGGCAGCGTCAGGCGCAGGGCGCCGCCGTACGCCAACGGATACAGCGACAGGTCGGGTCCGGATGCCGAGCGCTGTGCTGCGAGCCGCTGCCAGTCGATCGCCTGTCCATCGGCGCTGATGTGTCGCAGTGCGTCGATCAGTACAGCGGTGTCCTGCGCAGCTTCCTCGCACGCCTGTTGTTTGTCGGCACGTACGCTGAGATCGCGAAACACGCAGCGCAGCGTAGTGCCAATGTCGTAAGCGGGTGGCTGGCCGCTGCGCAGGGTCCAGGTGCCACTGGCGCCAGCGTCGGTCTCGGCATCGGACGGCGGCTGTTGCACGTCGCTGCAGTCGTTGAACGCGCAGAAGCGTGCGACGGCCTCTTGCTCGAGGCGCCGTTCCTCGCCGGGGCGGGGTGCGGAAAAGGCGATGGACTGCTCGCCGATGAACAACAAGATCTGCCGTTGCGCGTCGACGATGATCACGGCCTCCGCGCCTTCGCCGAGCGCCAGGCGCGCATCATCGAAGCGCTGCAGCATGGTCTGCGTAGCCGCGCGCCAGCGCCGCAGCTTGGTGCGACGTGCCTCGCTGCTCGCCTTCTCACGCGAAGACGCGGCGAGTTCTTCGGCATAGGTTTCCTGCAGCACGGCCAGCAGGGCGTCGGCGAACTCGAAACGGCGCAGTTCATCGCCGCCGGCGACACCGAGTGCCAGCTGCGACAGCGTCGATGGCGGTGGCTCGACAGCGTAGGCGAGAGGTGCGACGAGCACGGCCAGCAGCAACCTGCCGGCTAAGAGCAGGGGGCGGGGCAGTGTGGTCAGTTTGGGCAATCTCTGCATCGGGATTTCGATACTGGGTTCGCGATCATACCGTTTACCGGTGCTATGCTCAGACGGGACTGAGTAGACGGGGCCTGCGAGTTGAGTATCAAACCACACGCATTCGTTGCCATGCCTTTCGGCGAGAAACCGGGCCCAGACGGAACGCTGATCGATTTTAACCGGATCTACGATGAGTTGATTCGCCCGGCACTCGACGATGCAGGGCTTTACCCGTTCCGCGCCGACCAGGAGATGCGCGCGGGTGATATCCGCGTCGACATGTTTCAAGAGCTGTTGATCGCCGACCTCGTCGTCGTCGATCTGACCATCGACAATCCCAATGTCTGGTACGAGCTCGGTGTACGTCATGCGCTGCGGTCGCGCGGTGTGGTGCTCATATCGGGTGGACGGGCGACCAAGGCGTTCGATGTCTACACGGACCGCAAGGTCGCCTACCACCTGCGCGACGGCGGCCTGGATCCGGCGACGCTCGACGACGACCGCAAGAATCTGTGCGAGATGATCGCGAAGACCATGGAGTCGTGGCAGGGGCGCAAGATGAGCCCGGTCTACAACCTCATCCCCGCGCTCGTGGAACCCGACTGGCGCACGCTGAAGGTCGGCGATCTGCGTGAGTTCTGGGACGCGTACGAAGCTTGGGAGCGGCGTATCGTGCAGGCGCGTCGCCGTGGACGCCTTGGTGACATGCTCGTGCTCGCCGACGAGGCGCCCGTTTCGGCCTTCCGCGCCGCGGCATGGATTCGTGCCGGCAAGGCATTGCGGCGGACGGGACACTATCGCTTCGCCCTCGAACAACTCGACAAGGGGCTGGCGATCGAGCCGCAGGACAGAAACGGCCTGCGCGAGAAAGGCATGTGTCTGCAGCGCCTGGCCCTGCGCGGCGAGCCCGGCTACCTCATCGATGACGCGCGCACGCATTACAACGCCATGCTGCAGCAGGACGCGAGCGACGCCGAGACCTGGGCGCTGCTGGGGCGGGTCGAGAAGGATGCCTGGACGCAGCTGTGGCGTGGCGGCGCCGGCGAGGCGCAGCGTCTCGACGACGCGCGCCTGGAAAAGGCACGTCTGCGCGAAGCCATCGAATGCTACGAAAAGGCGTTTCGCAGGGACCCGAAACACTATTATTCGGGAATCAATACACTGACCCTCATGCACCTGTATCGCCATCTCACGGGTGACACGATGTACGACGCACGCATGGAGGTGTTTGCCGGTGCCGTGCGTTTTGCCGCCGAATGCGAGGATGACTCGTCGGCGCTGTTCTGGGCGCGTGCCTCGCTCGGCGATCTCGAAGTGCTGATTGGCTGCGCTGAATCCGTGCAGGAGGCCTACCAGGCCGCCATCGCGATCAATCACGATGACTGGTTCGCGTTGGATTCGTGCCGTGGGCAGTTGCTGTTGTTGCGCGATCTCGGATTCGCTGCGGAACGTGTCACGGCCGGCCTCGAGGTGTTCGACCGCGCGATCGCACGCCTCCCGGTGCCAGGCCGCGAGTGGGAGCCCGAGCGTGTGCTGTTGTTCAGCGGTCACATGGTGGATGCCCCCGATCGTGCCGAACCGCGGTTTCCGGAACACAGGGTCGATGAAGCCAAACGTCGCATCGAGCAGCTACTCGACGGACTCGATGCCGGCCCGCGTGATCTCGCACTCACTCAGGGCGCGTGTGGCGGTGATCTGTTGTTCGCCGAAGCCTGTCGTGCGCGCGGCCTGCGTATGACCTGGTTGCAGCCGTTTCGCGAACCCGAGTTCATGATGCGTTCGGTTGTGCGCTACGGTGAACATTGGCGTCAGCGATACCTCGACGCGCGTCAGAGTCTCGGCAACCCGATTCTGTCGGCGCCGGACGAACTCGGTGAGCCGCCGGCCTATGCGGAAGATGGCTATGCCTACGAGCGATGCAACCTGTGGTTGCTGTATACCGCACTGGTCTGGGGAATCGACAAGGTGCATTTCGTGTGCCTGTGGAACGGCGGTGGTGCCGATGGTCCGGGTGGCACGGCGCATATGTATGGTGAAGTGGCGAAGCGTACCGGTCAGGTGCACTGGATCGACACACGGACGCTCGGCGACGACACCGAATGACATAGAAGATCGCAAGGGGGACAGCTGCGATGCAGGAAAAATTGCGTGAACGTATTCGTGCTGCGGGGCCGAAAAAGATCCTCGCGTGTGATGGCGGCGGTATTCTCGGTCTCATGACGGTCGAGGTCCTCGCGGCGATCGAGGATCAGTTGCGCGCACGCACGGGGAGCCCTGCGCTGGTCCTTGCCGACTGGTTCGACTTCACCTGCGGCACGAGCACCGGTGCCATCATCGCGGCCTGTGTGTCGTGTGGCATGTCGATGGATGAGATCCGCAAGTTCTACGTCGACAGCGGGCAGGAGATGTTCGACAAGGCGGCATTGCTCATGCGCCTGCGTTACAGCTACAACGACGAGCCGCTCGCGAACAAGCTGAAGCAGGAGCTCGATCGCGCACTCGGCTATCCATTGCCGACAGGGCGTCGCAAACCCAAGGCAACGCTGGGTGACGACAGGCTGCGTACGCTGCTCATGATGGTGATGCGAAATCACACGACCGATTCACCCTGGCCGATCAGCAACAACCCGTTCGGCAAGTACAACCAGTCCGATCGTGCCGACTGCAACCTGCGCCTGCCACTGTGGCAGCTGGTGCGGGCCAGCACCGCGGCACCGACGTTCTTCCCGCCCGAAGTCGTGATCCTCGGTGAGGGCTCGGCCAAGCCGTACAGCTTCCTGTTCGTCGACGGCGGCGTGACCACCTACAACAATCCGGCCTACCTCGCGTACCAGATGGCGACGGCACCACCGTTCGGTATCCAGTGGCCGACCGGCGTGGACCAGATGCTGATCGTGTCGGTAGGCACAGGGCGTGCGGCCAATGCGCGGCCCGACCTCAAGGAGAGCGACCTGTGGCTTCTCGATCACGCCAAGACCATCCCGTCGGCGCTCATGAACGCCGCCAGCGACGGCTGGGACATGAGCTGCCGCATCACGGGTGAGTGTCGTTTCGGCGACGATATCGATCGCGAGATCGGCAATCTCGTGGTGAAAAAATCGGACTGGGGCAAGGACCCCAAGCGACATTTCGCGTATGTACGCTACAACCCTGACGTGACCGCCGATGGCCTGCGCAAACTCGGCCTGGGAAAGATCAGTGCAAAGGCGATGAGCCAGATGGACAGCACCGACAACATCCCCGATATCCAGCGCGTCGGTACGGCGTATGCCACGAAGTATGTCGATACCGACAAACATTTTGCAGGGTTTTGAATGATTCCGCGGGCGTCATCGAGACACGTGACGGGAAGACACGGGATGTGTACCGCTGCATGCTGCGGTGGTGACTGAGAAGTTCAACAACAAAGAGGAGATGCCTACATGGGCCTGTTCGATTTCGCCAAAGATCTTGGCAAGAAACTGTTCGGTGGTGACGACGATCCTGCGGAGAAGATCAAGGAGACCATCGCGGCATCCAACCCCGGTGTCGATGATCTCGACGTGACGTTCGACGATGGCGTCGTTCACCTCGGCGGCAAAGCGGCGACCGCCGAAGCGCTGGAAAAAGCGGTATTGATCGCCGGTAACGTCCAGGGTGTCACCGAAGTCAGGATCGACGCAATGGAAGCGCCGCAACCGGAGCCCAGCGTCGAGTACTACACCATCGTCAAGGGCGATACCTTGTCGAAGATCGCCAAGCACTACTACGGCAATGCCATGGACTATCCGAAGTTGTTCGAGGCGAACCGTGAGGTCATCAAGGATCCGGACTTGATCTACCCCGGGCAGAAAATACGCGTCCCGCCCAAGACCTGGTAGGTCTGGAATGCCGACGCGCCACTCCCGGGGTGGCGCGTCCGTCAGTGCTCGTTGTCAGCGTCGTGTTCGTGTACGGCCTGCATGGCTTCGAGCCAATAGGGTTCCGCCTCGCACGAACAACAGTCGCACCAGACGTCGACTTTGTTGTGCATGCTCGGCTCGTTGCCGCGTTGCTGTTCCGCCGCTGTGTCGAAAATGCGTTTGGCAACGCGGTCGTCGTTCATCTCATCCATCTGCATCACAGGAAGGTGCGGACACCCACTATGCGTTCGCGCCAGAACGGGTTGTCAAGCGAAGCACGGCTGACCTTCTTGCCGGACGACGGTGCGTGAATGAACATGCCGCCGCCCTCATAGATACCGACATGGCTGGTCTTGCGACCGTCGAGGTTGAAGAAAAGCAGGTCGCCAGGCACCAGATGGCGGCGCTGCAACGCATAAGCGCTTCGCCATTGTTCGGCCGCAGTGCGCGGCACCTCGACGCCAATCTGGCGGTGCGCGTAGTACACGAGTCCACTGCAATCGAATCCCTTGCCGCCCGTGCCGCCATAGCGGTACGGGGTACCGATCTGGCGCGCGGTGACGCGGATCAGGTCGCTGCGCGCACGTGAGACGGGTGCGCCTTGGCGCTCGAAATCGGGCCTGGCGCCATTACGCTCTTGCGGCACATACGATGAAGCGCAGCCGACAAGGAGCAGGCCGACGACAGTCGCCGTTACCGTGCGACGAACGATTTGAAGCGAACGAGGTGCAAGCATCAGTGCGCAATGCGGTCGAATCTCCTACCAGCATAGTCGGCAATGAGCTATTGAGCTTAAATGGGGCGGCCGCCCGATGCGCGGATTGCACAGCGTGGCAAGTGGAATTCGCGACGAGGCGGGAATGCCGGGCCGGTCGGTGGTGCGCACACCACCGGGTACTCGGCCGCATTCGCCCGCCATGTACTTGGTGGGCCCGGAGGATCGGGCGCCACTAGCGATGACTTCGTGGTCGGTTACTGACGAATACCCTCGATACCCAGCCACAGGTAGACATCCTTCGATGCCGGGCCGAGGTTCTTCTTGATGCCGAAATCACTGAGCGCGAATTGGGTGTGGCCCTCGAATCCGCGGCGATAGCCGCCCCAGGGATCTGCGCCGGCACCGATCTGGTTGACATCGATGCTGATCGGACGCGTGACACCGTGCAGTGTGAGTTCGCCGTCGAGCACGCCCTTGCCGTCACCGAGGTCACGGTACGACGTGCTGACGAAGCGTGCCTCGGGATACTTGTCGACTTCGAGGAAATCCTCGTTGCGCAGGTGCTTGTCGCGCTCTGCATGGTTCGAGTCGACACTGGCGGTATCGATCGTCACCTCGACCGTCGATGCGCCGGGATTGGTCTCGTCGTAGCTGAAGCGACCGCTGAAGGTGTTGAAGCGGCCGACCAGCCAGCTGTAGCCCAGGTGCTTGACCTGGAACTGGATGAAGGCGTGGGCCCCCTTGGTGTCGACCAGGTACTCGTCGGCAACGGCGGATGCCGATGCGACCACCAGTGCGCCCGCGGCCAGGGTGGACAGACACGGTCTGTACATGTGGTTCTCCTTTCGTTTGTGTGCGATCAATCCGGTGCGCGCTGACCTGGCCGCAGCATGCGGCGCAGCGTGGCATCACCGAGGAAAAAATGATGATGTAGGGCCGCTGCGACATGCAGCACGATGCCGGCGAGCAGTGTCATCGCGAGGGCGAAATGCACGTCACCGGCGATGTCGGCCTGGTGCTCGATGCCATGCAACGAGGCTGGCACGTTGAACCATCCGAACACGTCGACCGCACGCCCGTCGGCGGTCGACACGAGGTAGCCGCTGACGACCAGCAACGCAGGCAGCACATACAGCAGGCGATGAAGCCAGCGCGCGACCGCTGCCTGGCGGTCGTTTGCGGCCAGCGGTCTTGGGCGCGGCTGAAGCCGTCGCACCAACAGCCGTATGCCCAACAGGACGCCGAACAGCACGCCCAGTGCACGGTGGATGTCGGGGCCGCGCTTGTACCAGGGGTCGTAATAGTCGAGCCCGGTCATCCACAGGCCGAGCGGGATCAGCACGGCGATCATGGCGGCGCTCAGCCAGTGCAGCCCGATCTGCGCGAGGCCATAGTGTTCGGCGGTGTTCGTCCAATGCATGCCCGTGCCGTCCGTTCAGTGCCCATCCGCCGTCACTGGGGCCTGCCGCAACAGCAGGCTGAGCCCGGTGAGTGCCAGTACCAGCACCAGCAGAAACGCGATGAAACTGCGCCAGCCGAAACCGAGGTAGAGAAACCCCGGCAGGTAGGAGCCGAGTGCACCGCCCGTGTAGTAAGCCGAAACGTATAGACCGTTGACCAGCCCTTTTCGTTCCGCCTCGAGATGATTCAGGAATGCCGACAGCACGCTATGGAGGGTGAACATCCCAGCTGCGAACAGCAGCATGGACACATAAGCGAGCCGGTTGCCGGGTAGGGCGAAGGCTGCCGTGCCCACCAGGTAGATGATGCTGCCGATCACCAGCGTGCGGCGTTCGCCGCCGAACAGGCGCACCAGATGCAGCGACGCCAGCGAGATCACGACACCGATCAGGTAGCCGGTATAGACCAGCGCGATTTCGCTCTGCGAGATGTTCGGGTCGTTGTCACGCATGTGAAACGGTAGAAAGTTCAGCATCGCCGCGAACACGAAAAACAGCAGAAACGCGCTGATGAGACCCTCGGCATACACCGGACGCCGCGCGAGTGCGCGGATCTCCGCCAGACGCACCTTTCCCAGGCGCAGGCGCGGATCGGACGCCAGTCGCGTCGTGAGCCAGGTCGCGAGCAGGGCCGCTACGGCCCAGAACAGGAAGGCCGTGGGCCAGCCGAAGAAATCCGTAATGATGCCGCTGAACACGCGGCCGCTGTAGCCGCCGGCGATCGTTGCGGCGATGTACACGGTGATATTGCGCCGCGTCTTGCTGTGACCACCGGCCGAGGAGCTGTAGGTCATGAGTGCCGTGAAGATCGCCGGCAGCATGGCACCTTCGATGGTGCGCAGCAGGAAGAACACCGGGTAATCGGGTGCGAAGCTGATCGCAAACTGGGCCAGTGTCAGCACGCTGAAACCCGCAGTGAGCATGTGCTTGGTGGAGACGTGCTCGAGGATGTAGCCGTACAGCAGCGGCCCGAGGGCGAGCGGCAACATGGTCGCCGTCGTCAGCAGCGCGGTATCGCCGACCGGTCGGTTCCACTGTGCTGCGAGCAGCGGCAGCAGGGGCTGGGTCGCGTACAGCACCGCGAAGCCGACAATGGTGCAGTAGACGATGATGAAGGTGTTGCGAAAGCCCATAAAACGGTCGCACGGGAACGAAGCCGTGAGTATAGGGGGCACACCGGTATGCGCGACCCATCGATTCCTCAATTGTCACGATCGGTACACGGCGGCTCGTTTATAATGGTCGAGGCCAGAGTCGTTCGGAGCGGTGAATGTCGACGGTCCTGAGAATGCGGTTCATGGGGGTGGGCAACGCCGCAGCGCATGAGCTCGGCAATGCCGCGGCCGTGCTCGAGGATGCCGACGGTGTACCGATGCTGCTCGTCGACTGTGGACCGACCGTGCTGCCCGCTTATCTCGCGCACTACGCCACGTTGCCGCGCGCCGTGTTCATCACGCACACGCATCTCGATCACGTCGGTGGTCTCGAGAACCTGTTCTACCGCCTCGCGTGCGACGAAGTCGATCGTCCGCCGACGCGCTTGTACGTTCCGGCGCCGGTCGTCGCCCGCCTGCACCAGCTGTTCGGTGAAGACCTGTACAAGCTCGCGGAAGGCGGCGTCAACTTCTGGGACCGCTACCAGCTCGTGCCGGTCGGCGACCATTTCTGGCATGACGGACGCGCGTTCGAGGTGTTTTCGGTCGACCACCACGGCTACCGCAGTGCCTTCGGGCTCTGCCTGCCCGGATACTTCGTCTACACCGGTGACACGCGGCCGATCCCGGATGCCCTGGCACGTTTCGCGGCGCGCGGTGAGACGGTGTTCCACGATTGCTCGCTGCATGGCAACCCGTCACACACGGGCGTGGCGGACCTCGAACAGCGCTACGGCGCCGAATTGCGCGAACGCCTGGTGCTGTATCACTACGAGTCCGAGATCGCCGCTGGTCAGCTGCGCCGTCTCGGATACCGTGTCGCCGGGGCCGGCGATGTCTATGAACTCGATCCGGCGGGACGCGATCTGCGACGTGCCGGCTGACGCCACGCACGATCGGTTTCACCGCGGTGTACGGATAGCGGATAATAAGCGGCTCATCGATATCCGGAGTGAGCCGTGAAGTTCAGCGTCGAGGAATTCCGCAACTGGCAACAGAAGAAGGTCACCCTGCTGGGGATGTCCGGCGTCGGCAAGACCTATCTGTCGGCGTTGCTGCGACACCATCAGTGGTATCACTATTCGGGCGACTACCGCATCGGCACCCGCTATCTCGATGAGAGCATCCTCGACCTGATCAAGGAACAGGCCATGCAGGTGCCGTTCCTCAGCGAGCTGTTGCGCAACGATTGGATCTACATTCGCAACAACATCAAGGTGTCCGACCTCGGCCCGGTGTTGTCGTTCGTCGGTAAACTCGGCAACCCGGAGCTCGGCGGCGTACCGCTCGAGGATTTCCAACGCCGTCAGGCGCAGTATCGCGACGCCGAGATCGCGGCCATGTACGACGTGCCGTCGTTCATCGACAAGGCGCAGAAGATCTACGGCTACCAGCATTTCGTTAACGATGTCGGTGGCTCGCTGTGCGAGCTCGATGAACCGAGCGTGATCGATCTGCTGGTCGAGCACACAATGATTCTGTATATCCAGGTGACCGACAGCGAAGAGGAGGAGAAGCTCATCCGCCGTGCGCAGAGCGATCCGAAGCCGCTGTATTACCGTCCCGAGTTTCTGCTCGAACAGACCAAGGCCTATCTCGACGAGAACGGCCTCGAGTATGCCGCACAGATGGACCCCGATGCGTTCACGCGCTGGGTGTTTCCGCGTCTGTTCCGTTCGCGTATCCCGCGCTACGAGACCATCGCCAAGCGTGGCTATACGGTGACCTCGCGCGAAGTCGCCCAGGTGCGTGACGAGGCTGATTTCCTCGATCTGCTCGAGACGGCCATCGGGCGCTCCGCATGAGGTAACCGCGATGCCGATCGTAGCCCACAACGACCTGCCGACCTTCGAGCGCCTGCGCCAGGAGGGCGTCAATGTGCTGCCGCCGGATCGTGCGCTGCATCAGGACATCCGTGAACTGCACATCGGCCTGCTGAACATGATGCCGGACAAGGCACTGGCCGCGACCGAGCGCCAGTTTTTTCGTCTGGTCGGCGAAAGCAACCCGATCGCACAGTTCTACCTGCATCCATTCACCCTGCCGGAGTTGGAACGTGGTGCCGAGGCGGCGGAGCACGTCGCACGCTACTACGACAGTTTTGCCGACCTGCGCGAGCAGGGCCTCGATGCGCTGATCATCACGGGCGCCAATGTCGTCGGCCCGGATCTGGCCACACAGCCGTTCTGGCAACCGCTCATCGACGTGATCGACTGGGCCTACGACAGCGTGACGTCGACGCTGTGCAGCTGTCTGGCGACGCATGCGGTGCTCGAGTTCCGCTACGGTCAGCGACGTCGGCCGCGGCCGGCCAAGACCTGGGGTGTGTTCCCGCACTGGCTCGTGGCGCGTGAACATCCGCTGGTACATGACGTGAACACGCGCTTCGACGTGCCACATTCACGCTGGAACGATGTCTCGCGCGCACAATTCGATGCTGCCGGTCTGCGCGTGCTCGCCGAGAGCGACATCGGTGTCCACCTCGCGACCAGTCCCGACGGCCTGCGATTCGTGTTTTTCCAGGGGCACCCCGAATACGACACCATCTCGCTGCTCAAGGAGTACAAGCGCGAAGTCGTGCGTTATGCCGGTGGCTTCACGAGCGCGTATCCGCCGTTTGTCGAGAACTATTTCGTCGATCGCGACCAGGCCATCCTGCGCGAATACCGGCAACGCCTGGACGCGGCACGGGCAGCGGGCGAGCCGTTGCCGCCGTTCCCCGACACGTTGCTCGTGCAACGTCTCGACAACACCTGGCGCGACACGGCGCACGCGGTGGTCGGTAACTGGATGGGGCTGGTCTACCAGTACACCCACAGCGACCGACGCAAGCCGTTCATGGACGGCGTGGACCCCAATGATCCGTTCGGTCTCGGTCCGCGCTGAACGAAGCCGCCAATCCGCGCGCCGCTCAGTCGCGGAAGCGGCGTGCGATCCAGTAGTCGAGGCTCAGGTACTTGCCGCCGCCGATGAAGAACAGCGCCAACAGCATGATGAAGTAGGTCGCGGCGAATTCGATGCCGTTGTTGAGGATCACGAACTCGCCCGAGCCGGTCAGCCAGTCGTAGTTGCCGTGCTGTTGCAGCAATGAGGTCGCGGCGCTCAGGCGCTCGGCGGACTCGGGCGTTTCGGCGACGGCGGCCCAGCCGTGTTGCCAGTGCACGGTGACGGCCGCGACGACCATGGTCACCATGAGTGGGATCGAGATCCAGCGGGTTGCCAGGCCGACGAGCAGCAGTACCGCACCGCCGGCCTCGGTCAGCGCAGCCGCCCAGGCCATGACCTCGGGCATCGGCAGGCCGAGACCCCACTCAGGATTGCCGAACCAGGCGATCGTGTCCTCCATGCTGCCGAGCTTTTTCGTACCGGCCATCCAGAACACCGGCACGAGGTACAGGCGCATGGCGAGCGGGGCGAGGAAATCGAGTGCACGAAGGCCGTCGAGCAGGTCCTGCAGGCGGTTGAAGAGTCGGATCATGTTGTCATCTCCCAAGGGAACCGGATCGTTGTGCGCGATCCGCTGGGCGTCTCAGCGACGCGTACCCAGGATCACGTTGCGTTGGTGGAGATCGTCGAGCAGCTGCCGACCGCCGTCGATGACGCGTTGCGGATCAGGATGCGCGAGCTCTTCGGCGATCGCTTTCATGGCATCGAGACCGGTGCGCTGCGGATCCTCTTTCAACAGCTGCAGCAAACGTTGGGTCACGGCGTTGATCTGCAGAAAATGTACGTCGTCGAGCCGATCGCGATAGACGACGAGGTGCGTCGCATCGGGCGACGGCTGATCGGGCAGGAAATCAGGACCGATCTGGTGCACAGGCCAGTAATAGCTCAGGTTCCACGCCGTTGGCGCGATGAGTGGGCGGCCGGACAGCAGATCGCCATTGGGGTCGTGATCATCGGTGTCTTCGTCGTCGGTGCTGATTGCCACGGCGAGTTCGACGTATTCGTAGTGTGCGAGTTCGAGCATGAACGGCCAGTCGTCGGCGTGTGGCTCGCGTTCGTTCTGCAGGTAGTCGACGAATTCCAGCCCGACCTCCGTGAACAACGGCGTCGTGCTGCGGTGTCGCACCATGAAATCGCGCACCATGGTCTCCCAGCGTTCGCCGCTGGTGATCTGGCGCAGCACGGGGAAATTGCTCGCAAGCTGATCGTCGATGTTGTTGAAGAACAACTCGACATAGACATTCATGCGACGCGCGCCGATGCCGTCGGGTCGCGGCGCGTGCTGCGGGTCGCGGATGTGCGCGGTGAAAGCGAGTTGCTGGCGCTGGAATGCCGGTATCGTTGCGTCAGGCGACGTGTTCACGATGTGCCTCCGGCGCGTGCTGCTGGTGGCGCTTGATTTCGTCGACCTCGCGCAGCAGCTCGCTGAGCGGCGGGATATTGAAATCGCGCTCGAGCAGGGTCGGGAACACGCCGTAGCGTGCGTAGGCTTCATCCAGCAGTTGCCATACCTCCGGAATCACGTCTTCGCCATGCGTGTCGATGCGCAGGTCGTCGTCCTCGCGCAGGTGCCCGGCGATGTGCGCGTACATGATGCGCTCGGCCGGAATGCCGGCGAGGAACTCATGTGCGTCGAAACCGTGGTTTCGACTGTTGACGAAGATGTTGTTGATATCCAGGTGGAAGCCGCAATCGGCCTCGTCGAGTACGGCACGCAGGAACTCGAGCTCGCTGAGCTCGCCGTCGTGGACGGCGTAGGTGGAGACGTTTTCCATGCCGATGCGTCGTTCGAGCACGTCCTGGACGTGGCGGATGCGGCCGGCTACGTAGTGCACGGCCTCCGCCGTGAACGGTATCGGCATTAGATCGTACAGCTGGCCATTGTCACCACAGTACGAAAGGTGTTCGGTGTAGACGCGCGCATCGTGCGCATCGAGAAACTGTTTCAGCGAGTGCAGAAAGTCGTCATCGAGCGGAGCGGGGCCGCCGATCGACAGCGAAAGTCCGTGGCATACCAGCGGAAAGCGTTCGCTGAAATGGCGCAGGGCCTTGCCGCGCGCGCCGCCGACGTTGATCCAGTTCTCCGGCGCCACTTCGAGGAAGTCGACCTGCTCGGGCGGTGACGCACGCATGGCGTCCATGAGATCGCGGCGAAGGCCGAGACCGGCACCGTGAACGGGGTAGGGATGCGTCGGTGTAGGTTTCTGCTCTGGCATGGTCGCGATCACTTTGCGGGTGTCAGACCCATGAGCGGGTCTGACACGACAGATGCGTCGATGGGTGACGCAACGTCACCCACCGATGGTGGTCAAGTTACTTCTTGCCGCCGCACTTGCCGGCGCCGCACTTGCCTTCGCCGCCCTTGGTGCCGCCGCACTTGCCTTCGCCACCCTTGGCGCCGCCGCATTTGCCTTCGCCGCCTTTGGAGCCGCCGCATTTGCCTTCGCCGCCTTTGGAGCCGCCGCATTTGCCTTCGGCACCTTTGTCGCCGCCGCACTTGCCTTCGCCGCCCTTGGAGCCGCCACACTTGGCTTCAGCGCCCTTGGAGCCACCGCACTTGCCGGAGCCGCACTTGCCTTCGTTGCCGGCGATCTGCACGTAGCCCGCGTTGAGCTCAGACATTCCGAACGGGTTCTCGGCTGCGCTGGCAGCACCGCTCATCAACATCGAGCCGGCAAAGGCTGCGCCAATGGCCGCGACAACAGGTTTCAGGGTTTTCTTCGACATGTTCACTCTCTCCTAATGGACTAATGGCCTGGCCGCGCGGCGTTCTTCGCCGAGTCGGTCCAGCTTGGTTTTCCCGCCACACCCCCCGCGACATCGGGACCGGGCGGCGGCGATAAAAATCGGTTCGTCATGTCCCAGGGACACCGCACATTCAGATGGCGGCTGGACGCCCTGGGTTCCCCGTTAGAGACCGGGGTGGCAGCGTGGATATTTCATCGCGCCAGTTTTTTCAGGCATTCAATATACGCGTCCTCATCGGGCATGCGTCCGGCGCGTTGTGCCTCCCACAACGCCAGTCCCAGACATTCCATCATCGCGTGCTCCGCGGCATGCGGGTCGCCCGTGCGCGCCGCGATGTCGCGGTACAGGTCGCGGACTCCTACGGGCCGGTCGGCGCCGAGCTGCTCGCCCAGGGAGATGTGCATTCCCATGTGCAGCCAGGGGTTGGTATCGCCCTGCTCGGGCGTGAAGTCGCGCTGCAGATGGTCGTCGTCACCGAAATGGCGGTGATATTCGGGGTGCTGTTCGATGACCTGGACAATCAACTGCTCCAACGGTTGCAGTGCGCTCCCGCTCAGGCGCTTGTCCCAGCATGTCACGAAAAATCGACGCAGTTGCTCGCGATCCTGTCCAAACATGTTTCGAGGCCATGCCGTGTGCTGGTCGCCGATGGTGCCACAGGGGCGCGGCGTCGAACACCGGCAGCCGCTACGGGTGTCGATGACACGGCAGCGGTCATGCGGTCTTGTGCCGGTATTCGCACAGGTCCTCTATCAAGCAGGCGCCACAGCGCGGCTTGCGCGCGATGCAGGTATAGCGCCCATGCAGGATCAGCCAGTGATGCGCATCATGAAGAAATTCCGCAGGCACCAGGCGTAACAGGCGCTTCTCGACCTCCAGTACCGTCTTGCCCGGGGCGATGCCGGTGCGGTTGGCGACGCGGAAGATGTGCGTATCGACGGCCATGGTCGGCTGCCCGAAAGCCGTGTTGAGCACGACGTTGGCGGTTTTGCGACCGACTCCGGGCAACGCCTCCAGCGCCGCGCGCTCGGCCGGGACCTCGCCATCGTGGTGCTCGATCAACTGTGCGCAGGTCTTGATGATGTTTTCGGCCTTGCTGTTGAACAGGCCGATCGTCTTGATGTAGTGCTTGAGTCCGTCGACACCGAGCGCAAGGATCGCCTGCGGTGTGTTGGCGACCGGGAACAGTTTCGCCGTGGCCTTGTTGACGCCCTTGTCGGTCGCTTGTGCCGAGAGGATCACGGCGACCAGCAGTTCGAACGGTGTCGTGAAGCGCAGTTCGGTGGTCGGGTGCGGGTCGGCGGCACGCAGGCGGCCGAAGATTTCTTGACGTTTGAGCCTGTTCATCCGATGCGTCGTCCAGCGACGCGCGATGTCATGCTCTCGCGCCGCCAACGGGGCTGCTATGATCGACGCACATGATAACAACGCCGGGGCGCCGCTGCGCGGTCGACCTTCGGGATGGCACGGGGCCGCTGCCGGGACGGCACCCGGAAAGCAGGAGTAGCGGGAAGCGACTATGCGATTTTCACCGGAGATCCGTGTCTCACAGGAGTTCCAGTCGGCCATCATCAGGATGTCGATCTGGGCCTTCATGTTGCCGATGCTGGCATTGGCACGCTATGTCGGCGACTACAGCTTCACCTGGGACCAGTACATGCTGCTGTTCGGCGTGCACCTGTTCTGGTACGGAGGCATCCTCGTCAGTACGATCGTGCGCCCACAGCTGTGGCGGGCGCGCACCTATTTCAGTCTGTTCGCCGATCTCAGCGGTACCACGGGCACGCTGTTTCTGACCGGCGACGCCACGGGACCGTTCTACCTGCTGTATGCCGTGTCGTTCCTGTCCCAGGGCATGCGTTACGGCAAGACGAACCTGTTGACGGCTTCCCTGTGTAGCCTGCTGGCATTCGCTTTTGTGGCGGCCGTGCTCGGTGACTGGCGGTCACAGACCCTCGAGGTGGCGTTCGTCGGCCTCGTGCTGATCGTCCTGCCACTGTACGAGTACAGCCTGCTGCGTCGTCTGCAGATGGCCAAGCAAGCGGCCGAGACAGCCAATCGTGCGCGCGGTGATTTCCTCGCCACAATGACCCATGAGCTGCGCACGCCGCTGTCCGGCGTGATCGGTATGTCGGGTCTGCTCAAACGTACGCGGCTCGACGAGGAACAACGCGAATACGTCGACTCGATCAACACCTCGGCCGATGTCCTGCAGTCGCTGATCGGTGACATCCTCGACCTGTCGAAGATCGATGCCGGCAAGCTCGAACTGAAACCGGCCACGTTCACGCTGCGCGAGTCGCTCAACGAGACCTGCTGGGCATTGAGCAATCAGGCACTGGACAAGGGCGTCGAGCTGGTGTGCCGCGTGGCGTCGGACGTGCCCGAGCAGGTGTTCGGCGATGAATTGCGCTTCCGGCAGATCCTGTTCAACTTGATCGGCAATGCCGCCAAGTTCACAGAGCAGGGCCACGTGCTGGTGCACGCCCAGGTGCATGCGGCCGACAGCGAGGTCGGCGAGTCGCACCTGTATGTCGGTATCGAGGATACCGGCATCGGGATCGCGCCCGAGCGTGTTGCGCACGTGTTCGACAGTTTCTGGCAGGCTGACCCGTCGTCGACGCGTCGTTACGGCGGCACGGGTCTGGGCACGGCGATCGCCCGTGATCTGACCCGTCTGATGGGTGGCGCGATTGGTGTGACGAGCGAGGAGGGCAAGGGCAGCGTGTTTTGGGTCAAGCTGCCGTTCCTGCGCGTGCGTGATGCGCAGCCGCCCGTTCCACCGCCGGTGCTGGCCGGTGTGCGGGCGCTGGTATTCGAGCAGAACGCTGTCAGTGCCGACGCCATCGCCGAGGTGTGCAAAGCGGCGCGCATGGATGTCGAGATCATCAACGATATCGATCATCTGGGTGCGATCGACGAGCAACAGCCGGTGGCACATCGGCGCGTCGTACTGGTCGTCGATGCGCCGCGCGGGCTGGATCTCGATCGTGTCGGCAACCTGGTCCGGCGCCTGCTCGGTACGGATACACCGATGGTGTATCTGCACTACCCACGGCGCAAGATGGCGTTCTCCGATGGCAGTGCGGCGAGGGCGTTCAAGCCGATCAGTACGGTGCAGCTGTGGCGCGCGATGGGCGATGTGGTTCAGCCCGGTGAACCCGGGCTCGAGACGCTGATCGAACCCGACTACGACGATACCGAGATCGAGGATTCGGGGCGCATCCTCGTCGCCGAAGACGACGATATCAACGCCAAACTCATCGAGAGCCTGCTGCGCAAAGCGGGCTGCAACGTGACCCTGGTGCGTGACGGCCAGGCGGCTCTCGAGGTGGCGGGCGCGCAGAGCTTCGATCTTGCCTTCATCGATCTGCGTATGCCGCGCATGGATGGCATCGATTTCACCGAGGCTTTCCGCAAACGTGAAACGCCGGGCACGCATCTGCCGATCATCGCGCTGACGGCCAACGCCGCCGAGGATGCGCGTGCAGAGTGCCTGCGCGCCGGCATGGATGATTTCATTACCAAGCCGGTGAATCCGCAATTGTTGCAGGAACTGATCCTGCGCTACGGGATCGCCTGTCGTTCAATCTGATGTGCAGCCGTCGGTGGCGGCCACGAGCGTGGCCGACCGCCTTTTCCAGCGCGGTCGTGTCTTCCCGAAGCGCCGCCGTCAGGCGGTCGCGGGTTCGACGTCGCCGGCCACTGCGGGGCGTGGTCCACGCAGGCGTTTGTCGATGATGTTCTTGAGCGCGATGAGGGTACCAAGACCCATGAAGGCCCCGGGTGGCAGGATCGCCAGCAGGATGCCCGGATAGGATTCACCCAAGGTCAGACGCCACCCGCGCGCAGCCTCGCCGAACATGAGGTGCGCGCCATCGAACAACGTGCCCTGGCCGATCAGCTCACGGCTGCCGCCGAGCACCATGAGCACGAGGGTGAATCCGAGGCCGATCGACAGTCCGTCGACCAGTGCCCGCGGAACCGGGTTGCGTGAGGCGAACGCCTCCGCGCGGCCAATGATCGTACAGTTGGTGACGATCAGCGGGATGAAGATGCCGAGCACCTTGTACAGGCCATGGAAGTAGGCGTTCATCACCAGTTCGACCGTGGTCACGAACGAGGCGATGATGAGCACGAAGACGGGCAGCCGGATCTCCGGTCTGACCCAGTTGCGGATGATCGATACCGAAACGTTCGACATCGCCAGCACGGCCGTCGTTGCGAGCCCGAGGCCGAGGCCGTTGATCAGGGTGTTGGACACGGCCAGCAAGGGACACAGTCCCAGCAGTGCGACCAGTGCCTGGTTGTTGCTCCACAGTCCGTCCGTCACGATCTTGCCGTATCCGTCAGCCATGGGGCGCCTCCACGATGCTCGGTGCAGCGAACAGCTGCGTGCGGTTTTCGTTGAAGTAGTCGAGTGCGTTCTTGACGCCGCGCACGACGGCGCGAGGCGTAATGGTCGCACCCGTGAACTGGTCGAACACACCGCCGTCGCGTTTGACCTTCCATCCCGAATCGGCCGGGTTGCCCAGTGAACGACCGTCGAAGCCACGGACCCAGTCACTGCGCTCGATCTCGATCTTGTCACCCAAACCGGGGGTTTCGCGCTGTGTCAACACGCGCACCCCGGCCAGCGAACCGTCGTTGCGAATGGCGACGATCAGCGCGATCGCGCCGTTGTAGCCCTGCGTGACGACCGGGCTGAGCACGGCGGCGACGGGCTCACCAGCGTTTCGTGCACGATACACCCGGGTCGACGTGGTGCCGAGCAACGCCGGTGCAGTGACTTCGATGGCATCGGCCAGCATGTCGTTGTCGATCTGTTCGGCGGGCACCAGTACGCGCAACTGGTGCAGCAGCGCCTCGCGTTCGTTGGCGGCGATGCGCGCCGCCGTGCCATCGTGACTGAGTCCGACGAGTGCCGCGCCGAGCACGCCGAACACGCCCAGCAACAGGCCGGACATCATCACCGCGACCAGGTGCGTGCGTTTCACGCGCGTCGCGCTTGCCGGCATGACCGGTTCCTGGACCTGTTCAGCCATCGCTGCCGCTCCGCTGGCCGAAGATCCGCGGTTGCGTGTAATAGTCGATGGTCGGTGCCGCCATGTTCATGAGCAGCACGGAAAAGGCCACGGCGTCGGGATATCCGCCCCAGGTGCGGATGATGAACACGAACAGTCCGATGAGCGCGCCATAGACCAACTGGCCGCGTGGCGTGGTGCAGGCGGACACGGGATCGGTGGCGATGAAGAACGCGCCCAGGATCGCGCCGCCGCTGAACAGGTGGAACGCGGGGAAGGGGTGGGTTTCGTGGTCGATCGCCCAGAACAGACCGGCGACCAGCAGCAACGATCCGAGCATTGCGACCGGGATGCGCCAGCTGATCACGCGCTGCCAGATCAGGAACAGGCCACCGAGCAGGAACCAGTTACCGACCCATTCCCAGCCACGGCCGCCGTAGTCGCCCCACAGCGGACTGCTGCGGATCTCGCTGATCATGTGATTCTGTGACAACTCGCTACGCATGAGGTCGAGCGGTGTCGCACTGGAGACGACATCCCAGGTCTGCCCTGCGGGCGGCAGACCGGCGAAGATGATGTGCAGCGAATCGGCGAACGACAGCGCCTGGCCCGTGATCACCTCGGGTGCGAGCCAGCGCGTCATCGTCACCGGGAACGACACCAGCAGCAGTACATAACCCGCCATCGCCGGGTTGAACGGATTGAAGCCGATGCCGCCGTACAGCTGCTTGACGATGACGATCGCGAACACGCTGCCGAGTACCGTCTGCCACCACGGCAGCAACGGCGGCAGGGCGAGCGCCAGCAGCCAGCCGGTCACCACGGCACTGAGATCGAGCAGCGTGTCGGCGACAGCGCGCCCGCGTAGACGCAGCACGATCGCTTCGGCGACCACGGCGCTGCCGACGGCCAGCGCGATGTTGATGATCACGCCCCAGCCGAAATACCACAGCAGGGCGAGCGTGCCGGGTACGAGCGCGAGCAGCACCAGCGCCATGACCCGGGTGACGCTCTGCGGGCCGCTGAGATGCGGTGAACTGATACTGATCTCGAGCTTGTTCATTCGCTGTCCGACGTTTCGCTCGCAGCCTCTTGCGCTGCCTTTTTCGCTGCCACACGCTGCATGGCCGCCGCGATGGCCGCCTTCTTGGGATCGGCATCGGCGGCCGTGTTCTTCTCGAGCGCGTCCTTCTTCTGCCGCAGCCGCGCCTTGCGTTCGGCTTCGAGACGCTCGATCCGCGCTACGCGTGCCTCGTGGCGCCGCCGTGCGAGGTCGGATTTGTCGCGTTCTCTTTCCTGCGCCCAGATCTCGGTCTTGGCGAAGCGGTAGTAGTGCACCAGCGGGATGTGCGCCGGGCACACAAAGGCACAGCAGCCACATTCGATACAGTCGAACAGGTGATAGTCCTGCACCTTGTCGAAGTCCTGCGCACGTGCCTGCCAGTACAGCTGCTGCGGCAGCAACTGTGCCGGACACACGCGCGCGCATTCGCCGCAGCGGATACACGGCCGTTGCGCGGGAGGCGGCGGCAGTTCCTCGTCGCTGGGCGCGAGCAGGCAGTTGCCGGCCTTGGTGATCGGTACCTGCTCGTCGTGCAGCGTGAAACCCATCATCGGCCCGCCGAGGATCAGGCGCCCGTAGGCACCGGTGCGCCCGCCCGCGGCATCGATGACGCTGGCTGCGGGGGTGCCGAACCGCACACGGAAGTTGCCCGGCTGCGCGATGCCGCCACCCGTGGCGGTCACCACGCGGTCGATCAGCGGTCGGCCGCGTAGCACCGCATCGGCCACGGCGGCCACGGTCGCCACGTTCTGGCACACCACACCGACCGCGGCCGGCAGGCCATGCGACGGCACTTCGTGCCCCGTCAGCAACTTGATGAGCTGGCGTTCGCCGCCGCTGGGATAGAGCGTCGGTACCTCGACCACCTCGATGGCATCGTCACCCGCGGTGGCGATCGCCGAACGCAGCGCGGCGGCGGCCTCGGGTTTGTTGTCCTCGATGCCGATGAGGCAGTGAGCGGCGCCGACGATATAACGCAGGATGCCGATACCGTCGACGATGTCCGCCGCCTGTTCGCGCATGAGGCGGTCATCGCAGGTGATGTAAGGCTCGCACTCGGCGGCGTTGACGAGCAGGGTGTCGATGCGCCGCTGGCCGCTGGTGTTGACCTTGACCGCGGTCGGAAACGCGGCCCCACCCAGGCCCACGATGCCGGCCCAGCGGATGCGTTCACGCAGCTCGGCTGGTTCGGTGTCGCGCCAATCCGTGATCGGCGCCGGCAACGTGTCCCAGCGATCCTCGCCGTCGGGCTCGAGGGTGATGCACAGGTCGTCGAGGCCCGAGGGGTGCGGCACCGGACGGCGTCCGATCGCGCTCACGGTGCCCGATGTCGGCGCATGGATCGGCGCGCTCACGTAGTCGGCCGCGCGCGCGACCATCTGTCCCTTGTTCACCTTGTCGCCGACGGCAACCACGGGCTCGGCGACGTGACCGATGTGCTGCTGCAGCGGCAACACCAAGTGTGCCGGCAGTGGCAGGTCACGGATCGGCGTGGTATTCGACTCGTCCTTGTGATCGTCGAGGTGCAACCCGCCATGGAAGTGCGACAGCTCGCGTGGCTCAGCCATTCGCCACCTCGCGTGCAGGTGGTGCGGGGTAAGGCCAACGCCAGGTCTGCGGCGTGGTCTCGATCGGGTGCATGTGGATGCACTCGACAGGGCAGGGTGGCAGGCACAGCTCGCAGCCCGTGCACTCGCTCGCGATGACCGCGTGCAACTGCTTGGCCGCACCCATGATGGCATCGACGGGGCAGGCCTGGATGCACAGCGTGCAGCCGATGCATTCGGCGTCGACGATGTAGGCGACCGACTTGGGTTTTTCCGCTGCCGCCTCGTCGTCGAGCGCGATCGGGTCGCGGCCCAGCAGCTCAGCGAGTGCGATCATGGTCGACTCGCCGCCGGGTGGACAGCGGTTGATCTCGGCTTCTCCGGACGCGATCGCTTCGGCGTAAGGGCGGCAGCCACCGAAGCCGCACTGACCGCATTGTGTCTGCGGCAGAATTGCGTCGATCTGGTCGGCGATCGGGTCGCCCTCGACACGGAAACGGATGGCCGAGTAGCCGAGCACGAGTCCGAACAGGGTGGCGAGGCCGGCGATGGTGAGGATGGCGGTGATCATGCGCGCCTCAACCGCTCACCAGGCCGGCGAAGCCCATGAACGCCATCGACATGAGGCCCGCAGTGATCAGTGCGATCGCGTTGCCCTGAAACGGTTCGGGCACGTCGGCCACGGCGACACGTTCGCGCACGGCGGCGAACAGGACCAGGACGAGCGAGAAACCGACCGCGGCACCGAAACCGTACAGTGCCGATTCCACGAAGCTGTGCTGCTGTTGCGTGTTGAGCAGGGCGACGCCGAGCACGGCGCAATTGGTCGTGATCAGCGGCAGGAAGATGCCGAGTACCTGGTACAGCAGCGGGCTGGTCTTGTGCATGACCATCTCGGTGAACTGTACGACCACGGCGATCACGAGGATGAATGCGATGGTCCGCAGGTACTCGACGCCGAGCGGCACCAGCACGTACTCGTTGACCAGATAGCTGCACACCGACGACAGGGTGAGTACGAAGGTCGTCGCGAGACCCATGCCCATCGCGGTTTCGAGCTTGCGTGAAACGCCCATGAACGGGCAAAGCCCGAGGAACTTCACCAGGACGAAGTTGTTCACCAGAACGGTGCTGACCAGTATCAGTGCGTATTCCGTCATTTGAACCGTCGTGTTGGGCGGACCTGCCATGCCCGCGTGCGCTGTCTGTCACGCACATTGTTTACCGCATTTGCGCCGCGCTGCGCTTTGCGCCCGCGCAATCGCCATGTCATCAGGGGGACACGGGCCGAGGCGACAATCCGCGCAGTCTATCAATGTCCGCGGCGTCTGTCGGGTCGAAGCGCGGTCGCGGACCCGGGTCGCACCTTGCCGATGTCGCCTTGACCCTCCGCCGCGGGTCGGGCAGGGTGGAAATGAAAGGTCGCGAGACAGGGTCCCCTACGAGACGACCGCGGAGGACAGAGATGGCAGGAGCACAACGGAGCGTACCCCGCCCGGCGGGGCTGCGTGGGACCATGGCGGAGGATTTTCGTCGCGTTCGCGGCGCGACCGAGGCGCTATGCAGCCCTTTGCAGACCGAGGATTTCGGCATCCAGACGATGCCCGACGTGAGCCCGGTCAAATGGCATATCGCCCATACCAGCTGGTTCTTCGAGGCCTTCCTGCTGGTGCCGCACCAGGCAGGCTACCGGGTATTCGACGCCGCTTTCGATCACCTGTTCAACTCCTATTACCTGACCCATGGTGATCCGTTCCTGCGCCCACAACGCGGGTACTTGTCGCGGCCCACGGTCGCGCGTGTGTTCGACTACCGGCGCTACGTCGACGCCGCGATGCGCGATCTCATCGAGGGCGCCGATGACGCGCTGTGGCGGCAGCTCGAGCCTCTGGTCGTCCTCGGGCTCAACCATGAGCAGCAGCACCAGGAGCTGATCCTCACCGACCTCAAACACGCCTTCGCGCACAATCCGCTGCACCCGGCCTATCGCGATGACCTGCGCGCTCCCGAAGCCGTTGACGATGCGCCCCAGGTTTGGTTGGAGCTGCCCGGTGGTCTGCTCGAAATCGGACACGCGGGGGACGGATTCGCGTACGACAACGAACAGCCGCGGCACCGCGTGTGGCTCGAGGATTTCGCCATCGCGCGGCGGCCCGTCAGCAATGCCGAGTACCTCGCGTTCATCGACGACGGCGGATACCGCGAACCGCGTTGGTGGCTGTCCGAGGGCTGGGCCACCGTGTGCAGCGCGGGCTGGCAGGCGCCGCTGTACTGGGAGCATCGTGAGGATGGGTGGTGGCAGTTCACGCTCGGCGGTTTGCGTCGGCTCGACCCCGATGCTCCGGTCTGCCATGTCAGCCATTTCGAGGCCGATGCCTATGCGAGTTGGGCCGGCAGCAGGCTGCCGCGCGAGGCCGAGTGGGAGGCCGCGTCACGTCACGTCGGCGTCGATCCCGCTGCCGACACGAACAACCTGCGTGGCGCCGGGTACTTGCAGCCCGTGGCCGCGCGTCACGCAGACGACGGCCTGCAGTTGTTCGGGGATGTTTGGGAGTGGACGGCTAGTCCTTATGTCGCGTATCCCGGATTCCGCCGCCCAGACGGGCCCGTGGGCGAATACAACGGCAAATTCATGTCGGGTCAGCTGGTATTGCGCGGCGGCTCCTGTGTAACCCCCGCTGACCATATCCGCGCCACGTACCGCAACTTCTTCTACCCGGCCGATCGCTGGCAGTTCTCCGGCATCCGGCTCGCGGAGGACCGATGAACCCTCAAGCTGTCACCTTCTACGATGCCCATCCGGGTACCGCCGATCTGCGCGCCGAAGTATTGAGCGGTCTGAGCGCCGAAACGCGCGCGATCCCGGCCAAGTTCTTTTACGACGAGCGCGGCTCGGCATTGTTCGATCGCATCTGCGAGCTGCCCGAGTACTACCAGACGCGCACCGAGATGGCGATTCTGCGCCGCGCGCTCGCCGATCTCGTCGAGCTCATCGGGCCGCAGAGCCTGCTCATCGAACTCGGCAGCGGTGCAAGCCGCAAGGTGCGCCTGCTGCTCGAAGAGTTGCGTCCGCGTGGCTATGTCGGGGTCGACATATCGAAAGAGTTCCTGCTGAGTTCGACACGCAGGCTGGCGCACGACTATCCGTGGCTCGACGTGCACGCGGCCTGCGTCGACTTCAGTGCCGGCCTCGAGCTGCCGGCGTGCGGTGATGCGGCGCGCAAGGTCGCGTTCTTCCCGGGATCCAGTATCGGCAACTTCGATCCCGACGAAGCCGTGTCGTTGCTGCGCGATGTCGCCGATATGGTTGGCCCTGGCGGGCAATTGCTGATTGGTGTCGACCTGAAGAAACCTGTCGATGTGTTGAATGCCGCGTATAACGACAGCGCCGGTGTCACGGCCGAGTTCAATCGCAACCTGCTGCAGCGTATCCGCCAGGAACTCGTGTCCGACGTCGACCCGGGGTCTTTCGAACATTATGCGTTTTACAACCCGGTGCTCAGCCGCATCGAGATGCACCTGGTCAGTCGCGATGCCCAGTGTGTGCATGTCGATGGGGCCGAATTCGCATTCGAGCGCGGTGACAGTATCCATACCGAGAACTCGTATAAATACAGTGTCGCCGGCTTCGGTGCGCTCGCGCAGCGCGCCGGCTTCGTGCAGCAGGCGGTGTGGACCGACGATGCCGAGTTGTTCAGCGTGCAATTGTTGCGACGTGCGTCGCGTTTGCACCCGCACGCCTGAGGCCGTTCTCAAAGTTTCCGCGAGACTGCCGAAATCAACCGGACTACGGTTAATATCGGTTGCTTATGAGCACCGCGCAGTCGAGGGAATGTCAGCATGTTGATCACGAATCTCGAGATGGTACCCGGCCGTCGGGTACTGGAACACCTCGGGCTGGTACAGGGCAGTTCTGTGCGCGCCAAGCACGTCGGTCGCGACATCATGGCCGGCTTGAAGAACATCTTCGGAGGCGAGCTCAAGGGCTACACCGAGTTGTTGCAGGAGTCACGCGAAGAGGCCATGGACCGCATGCAGAGTCAGGCTGAGGCCGTCGGTGCCAATGCTGTGCTCAACGTGCGTTTTTCCACGTCGAGTGTCGCCCAGGGCGCGGCCGAGATCTACGTCTACGGCACGGCCGTGCGTCTGGAATGATGCGATGGTCGACCTGATTGTCTTCCTGGTGCTGCTGTCGCTGGGCTACCTGGTCGGTCGGCACGCCGAGAAAAAGCACTACCGTTCCATCATCGAGCGTGAAACGCGCCTCAATGCGCTGCCGGCGATGGCGATGCGCAGCCCGCCGATGAAGGAGTATTACAGCCAGGCGCTGGTCACGGGGAATGTCGTCATCTCGGTCGACTACTTCAAGCGCTTCCTGGCCGCATTACGCAACCTGTTCGGTGGGCGTGTCACTTCGTACGAAAGCCTGCTCGACCGTGCCCGGCGTGAGGCCCTGCTGCGCATGAAGGCGCAGGCCGAGGCGCTCGGTGCGAAGATGGTGTTCAACGTCAAATACGAAACCGCGTCGATCTCGAAAGGGCGACGGCAGACGATCGGCAGTGTCGAGGTGCTGGCCTACGGGACCGCACTGATCGATACTCGCCGTCAATGAAATACAGCAATCCGCAGATACCCGAGGGGATCAACACCAGCGACAGCCACCCACTCAAGGAGTTCGTGCTGTTGGCCGGCGGTGCACTGCTGTTGCTCGTCGTCCTGGCGTGGGGATTCGGTGAAGCCGGGGCGCGGCTCGCGCGCTTTCTGCCCTTCGAGAGCGAGGCCGGTCTGGTACCCGAAGGGGTGCTGCAGAGCGATGCCGGCCCCGAGCTGCAACGCTATATCGATGAGCTCGCGACGCGCGTCTCTGCCGAGCTCGCGCTGCCGCCCGGCATGCAGGTCAACGTTCACGTCAGCGGCGGCGACACCTTCAATGCCTTTGCGACCCTGGGTGGCAACGTCTTGTTGTTCCGCGGTCTGCTCGAAGCCTTGCCAAACGAAAACGCGCTGGCGATGTTGATGGCGCACGAGATCGCCCATGTCGTGCACCGTGACCCGATCGTGGGCATCGGTCGTGGTGCGGCGATCCAGATCGTCGCCGGACTGGTGTTCGGCGATCCGGACCTCGCGGTACTGGGGCAGGCCGGCATCTATACGCAGCTGCACTTCAATCGTGACATGGAACGCGACGCCGACGCGGCCGCATTGCGCGCCGTCAATGGCCTCTACGGCCATGTCTCGGGTGCCGCCGATCTATTCAAGGTGATCCAGAGTGAGCGGCGCGAGCAGGGTGGCGGCGAGCCGCCGGCGATATTCAGTAGCCACCCCCTGGATCAGCAGCGACTGCAGGCGATCACGGACACGGTGCGTGAGCACGGCTGGCGCGCCGACGGCCCGATCACGGCACTGCCGGCGGCGTATGCCGAATGGCTGCGGGACGCCGCGCGACGCCACGACAAGCCGGCCGACTGACCGTTTCACACGCCGACCCCCGGCGCCACACAATGCGCCGACGCTGGTCGACACCGGCGACGGTATATAGTTGGCGCCAATGAATCCGGCGTCCCGCTCCATCATGCGCTACATCCTTTGTGCGGCCGCGTCGCTGGCAGCGGGCTGTGCGTCGTACCCGCCCATGCCGCCACCATCGCAACGTACGCCGACCCTGCTGGTACCGGCCTCGCTGGCGGGTGTCCACGATCGACGGGCTGCGTTCCGCCAACTGTTCTGCTCTGCAGATTCCGCCGATAACCGCGCAGCACCGGCTGTGGGCGTTGCCGACTGTTCACGCTGGCTGGTGCGTGTCGGCAGCGAAACCGGTGAATCCGCACCCACGTCGACACACACACCCGCTGCATTGCGCATCGTCATAGTGCTCGGGTTCGGTTGGGACTGCCTGCAGGGTTTGTTCGATGCTCAGCAGCTGCCGGCACGGCACCTGCAGCGACGGGGTTACGACGTGACCGAGCTGCAGGTCGACGGGCTGGCGGGCAGTGCGCACAACGCACGTCTTATCCGTGAAGCACTGGCCGCCGACGGGCGTGCGGATCCGCGACCATTGTTGCTGATCGGATACTCCAAGGGCGTCGTCGACATCCTCGAGGCACTGGTCGAAGATGCGGGTCTCAGCGCACGCGTTGCTGCGGTCGTGAGCGTGG
>JAGRHA010000470.1 GCA_020445205.1 Gammaproteobacteria bacterium | reverse complement strand
TATGGCGGCCGACATGGACATCAGCATGATCGTCCCGCAACACGGAAGGGCGATGACCGGCAAGGCCGTACCCCAGTTCATCCGCTGGATCAGCGAGCTGCAGTGCGGAATCGATCTCATGTCGCAGGCGAACTACCGGCTGCCATGAGTGGGGCAAGCGCTGCATCGCTGCCGCGCACGCAGACGATTCAGTCTTCGAGGAGCGTCTCGGCGCGTTCCACCGCACTGCCGCCCGCAGCGGCAATGCGCATGCCGAGATCCGTCGATTGTGCATGCAATCCGAAGCGCCGGAACGCAGGGATCTCATTGACGGGCGGCAGACGCGGCCGCGTGCTGCATGCCAGGGTTGCGTGCCAGTGCGCGATCAGCAGGATATCGGTGTAATCGGCATCGCCGGGATGGTCGTAGCTCCAATTGTCGCTTTGTGCCGTCGCTTCGGTGAGCAACCGCGGCATCTGCCACATCGTCAGCAGGATGCGGCCGAGCTCCGCACGATTGCTGCGCAGCAGGTGGTCGAGCGCCGCCTCGTCACCGAGATCGGGATGGCGATCGGCATAGCTCAGCATCACCGGTTCGGCGATGGCGTGCAGCAACCCCAGCAGGGCCGCCGTCCCGGGGTCGAAACGCTCGCGTGAACGCGCCAGGGTCTGCGCGACCGCGGCCGCGCGCATGCTGTAACGCCACCATGCCGCCATGCGCTTGTGCACGGTCGGTGAACTGTGGCGCAGGGTCTCACGCAGCACGCAATTGACCGACAGGGCGTAGGTCTCGTCGACGCCGAGCTGCCGTACCGCATCGCGCACATTGCGCGGCCCGCTGCGCTGGGGATTCAGCGCATGCGCCATGCGCAGGGCCTTCAGGGTCAACGCCGGACACACCATGAGTGTGTCGCCAAAGCGGTCGATATCATTGCCGTGACGCAGCAACGCACGGCCGACGCGTACGGCGACGTCGGCACCGGAAGGGACGACGACGCGACCCAGGTTGATGTCGTTGAACACGTCATAGATCAGGGGATGACAGGCGCTGTCGTCGAGCAGCTCGTTGGGCTCGCTGACCGAGTAGCTCTCCTCGACGACGACACAGGCATCGTCGTTGCGGCTGGCATCGAGCAGCGCCTGTTCGACGAACAGATAGCGCACCCGGCTACGTGCGACGACCTGGTACCGCGAGGGCCTGAGGCGCGAAATCGGTCCACGCGCGGCGATATCGCGATGGCGTACCACGTGCGCGGCACCGTCACTGGCGGTGAGTTCGAGTTCGCCGTCGAGCAGCAGCAGCTGGCGGGAATCGGTGCTACCCAACTCGATCAGCCGTGTGCCCGGACGTGCCTCACGCACATCGGCATCGCGTGCCACGCGCTCCAACGTGACCGCGTCAAAACTGGTCAGATGCTCGAACTGCTTCAACGCGGCGTTGATCGACGATGGGTCTGTCAACGGCATGTTCACCCCGTGGGCGCCTCGGCAAACGCCTCTCATTAAGGAGAACGATGTTATCGCCGCTGGTCGGTCTTGGCTATGCGTGCATCGCCGGCACTGCCGACCCGGTCACACTGGTTGATTTCAGCCGCCGAGCAGTCGCTTGGCGGCGGCAATCTCTTCGTGTGAGTTGTGCAGTAGCTCGATGCCCTCGCCAATATCCTCGACCGACAGGCCGAGGCGGACGAGCGCCGGAATGTCGGCCGTGGCGACACCTTCGGCGAACCCCTCGTGAACCTGGGCGACGATGACGAGATCGGCGTAGTCGGCCTTGGCGACGCCATCACGGCGCCAGTTCTCGGCCTCTTTGGCCGCGCTGACGATCTCCGCAGGCATCTGCCATTTTGACAGGATCATGCCGCTCAGCTGCGTCCGCAGCGAACGGATACTGGCCTCAAGGGCGGCCGGCTGACCGGCCACCTCGGGGAAGCTGCGCGCGTAGCCGATCACCGCGAGCACGCCGATATCGTGCGCGAGTCCCGCGAGCAATGCTTCGTGATCGTTGAATCCACCGACCTTGTTGCCCAGCACCTGGGCCAGCGCGGCGATGCGCCGACTGTGCTCCCACAGCGCCATCATGCGTTTCTCGAGCATCTTCGACGAGGTACGGAACAGCTCGCGCAAGGCGAACGTGACCACCAGCGTCTGCGTGTTCGTCATCCCCAGTCGTGCCACGGCTTCCGTCACGGTCGCAAGCTGGCTCACGCCACCGAAGCGTGCGCTGTTGGCGGCCTTGACGATCTTCAGTGCCATCGCCGGGTCGGTCTCGATCAGCGCCGCCACCTTGCGCGCATTGGCGTTCTCGCTGTTGACCGCCTCGCCGATGCGCACCGCCACGTGCGGCAGGCTGGGCAACAGCAAGCGGCCGCTGTTGAGGTCTTCGTAGATCTGCAACGTCAGCCGGTTCTCGGCCGCCAGATGATCGACGTCTTCCTCTTCTTCCACCTGGTAGGTTTCCAGCGTGATCGCTGAAGGTGGCTCGAAATTCGAAGGCTCCTGGACCAGCTCACTGTCGATGCGCAGGTAACGCACGCTGGAGGCGGCCTCGACCTTGTAGCGGCTCGGACGCAGGCGGGCGAGTGGGGTTTGTGCCGAGGAGTCGGTATGTCGCACCGTGCGCTCGCCGCCGTCGGCCGCGATGAGCCGGCATTCGCCTTCGAGCAGGAACAGCATGCTGCGATCGGTCGAGCCCAGCGGCAACAGCACGGCACCCTTGTGCTCCTCGTGCACGAACAGGCGCTTGCTGAGAGACTCCAACTCGCCGATGGGCAGCTCGCTGAGCGAACTCAATCGCCGCAGGGTGGTGGGGGTCGGGTGATCGGCGGTTTCGGTCATGGTCCAGGGGATGATGCTTCTTGTTCCCTGGGCATCGGCGGAAGCGCCAAAGTCTTGAATGCGGAAGGCACAAAAAAGCCCGCCGAAGGGCGGGCTTTTCTGCCGGAACAGGTCCCGCTCAGAGCGCCGACGAACCGACGATCTTGTGGGACAGTTCGACGACTCGCATCGCCTTCTGCATGTAGACCTCGCGGTAGTCTTTCAGCAGACCGCTATCCGAGTAGTAGTAATCCTTGCCGGAAATACCTTTTTCGTGCTCGATATCGATGAATTTCTTCTGCATATCAAGCATTTCGGCGATCAGCGTGGCCTTTTCGGCCTTCAGGGCTTCGATGTCACTCATGGTTCTCTCCAGAATCGTTTGAGAGTTTTCTACGTCCGCCAAGGGACGCGTGGGACGGAGTATAACCCGATGCTAATGTTCGACGTCAATCCACAACCGTAGCGGCAGCGCTGCGCCACGCTCGCGGCATCAGCATCCGCACAGCGGCGTGGGTTTCGCGGTGTTGAGTCGCAGCCCGCCCGTGACCTGGCCGACATGCCCGAGTCCGTGGCGGTCGAGGTAGTCGAGGATCCCGCGGTTGATCTTGGGCAGTACCAGGGGGTCGTAGAACAGCGCTGTGCCGACACCGACCGCGGCTGCACCCGCGAGCAGGAACTCGATGGCGTCCTCCGCTGTGGTGATCCCACCCTGGCCGATGATGGGTATGCCGTGATCGCGTGTGACCTGGAAGACCTGGTGCACCTTGAGCAGGGCGATCGGTTTGATAGCCGGACCCGACAGGCCGCCCTGGTTGTTGCCGATGTAAGGGGTGCGTGACTCGATATCGATCGCCATACCCATGAGCGTGTTGATGACCGCGAAGGCATCACTGCCGGCTTCGATACAGCGCCGCGCGTTTTCGGCGATGTCGGTCTGGTTCGGCGACAGCTTGGTGATCAGCGGCTTGCGCGTCACGTCGCGGCATGCCTCGACGACGCGTGCCGACATGTCCGGGTCGTTACCGAACGCGACGCCGCCTTCCTTGACGTTGGGGCAGGAGATATTGATCTCGATGGCGTCGATCGGTGAATCATCGAAGCGCCGCGTCACCTCGATGTATTCCTCGATCGTCGAGCCCGAGACGTTGGCGATGAAGCGGGTCTCGGTGAAATCCAGCGTCGGCAGGATGTCGTCGACGACACGCTCGACACCCGGATTCTGCAGCCCGATCGCATTGAGCATGCCGCCCGGTGTCTCGTAGACGCGGTGCGGTGCGTTGCCAAGCCGCTGCGTACCCGTGGTGCCCTTGAGACAGACCGCGCCGGCATCACGATTGGAGAAGCCTCTTACGCGCGTGTACTCTTCGCCGAACCCGACACAGCCCGACAACAGTACCAGCGGCGTCGCGAACGACATGCCGCAGAATTCCAGGGCGAGTCGGGGATCTGTTTCGGCCATCGGGGATTGTCGCTCCAAGGTGTTTCACGTCGTTTTGTATCAGCCGGAGATCCCGCCTAACACCGGCAATATCATACGCTTGTGTGCCAACACGGGCAGCACCCTGCATCTCATCCATCCGCTCGGCTTCGCATTCGAAGACAAGCGTCTGCGGCGCGCCGGTCTCGACTATCGTGAGTTCGCCGACGTGCGCCAACACGATGACTTCGAGGCGTTTCTCAGCGCGGTCGACCCGGGGCGCTGGTTCGCACTGTCGACGCGCGGCCGGCAGCGTCACGATCAGGTGGCGTATCAGCGCGGTGACGCTTTCGTGTTCGGACCGGAGACACGAGGCTTGCCGCAGACATTGCTCGATCGCGTGCCACCGGCGCAGCGGTTGCGCCTGCCAATGTGCGCCGGACAGCGCAGCCTCAACCTGTCGAACGCGGTTGCCGTGCTGGTTTTCGAGGCCTGGCGCCAGCACGGCTTCGAGGGTGCGGCGTGCTGAACGCGGTGGCGCACGGAAATCATTGCAACCCAGGTTAAAGTCACTACGAAAAGCGGCATTTATTTGATCCGAATTAATTCCAGGCGCAAGACACTGAACTAGCCTCGAACTCGCGCATAAGAAAAAAAGCAACGCCTCTGCGGTATCTGGCGGGCGCCATAAAACGAAAAAACAATTCGGACCAGAGGAAGTTCAACCATGTCGTACGCCCGTATCACGGGCCGGGGTCTGCTTTATGCCCTGGCCGCACTCTGCACGTTTTCGATTCCTGCCACCGCTGCCGACAACCTCACCGACGTGTCGTCGACGGTCTGTGAAACCTGTCATAAGGACATCTACCGTCAATGGAAGGGGTCGATGCATGCCAGCAGCACCGCCCTCGAAGATCCCATCCACGCGACGTTCTACAAAAAGGTCGTCGGTGACCCGCTCGCCGATGGCGTGAAGATGAAGAACGGCAGCTACCCGGTGTGTCTGCAATGTCATGCACCGAATGCCGCGATCGACAAGGCGACCAAGCTCGACGCCAAGACGTCTTACAAGGAAGGCGTCAACTGCGTTTCCTGCCATACATTGAAGAAGTTCAACGGCATCAATGCACCGGGCGGCAAGTTGCGCCTCGGTATGTTGTCGTATGAGCGCGGCGACCAGCTGCAGGGTCCGGCAGGCTTCAACAACGGTCTGCAGAGCCTTACCGCCGGCAACGACATGTTCGGCGGTGCGGCGGCAGGTGGCGACAGCGACAAACCCAATCCGCACCTCGGCGAGCCAGTCGAACTCGACGGCAAGCAGATCCCGGCGCTGCCGATGGAGGCAAACGCGGGACTCATGAAATCCAACGCCGCGTGCATGGGTTGCCACGACAAACGCAACAATGCCCACGGTGTGCCGCTGTGCGCCACGGGTAACGAGTACATGGTCAGCAAAAGCGATGTGACCTGCCAGTATTGCCACATGCCGATGGTCGACGGCGAGGCCGATCACAGCATGGGCGGCGGTCATGACGGCGGCATGCTCAAGCGCAGCATCGTGTTCACGATGGACACCAAGACCGAAGGCGGCAAGCTCATGGTCAGCGCGCGGCTCAAGAACCAGCAGCCACATGCATTGCCGACCGGCGCACCGTTCCGCAACATCGTGCTCAAGCTCACGGCCTACGACAGCACCGGTCAAGTGGTATGGGAGAACGCTCCGGATCATCCGGCCAAGGATGACCCGCAGGCCTACTTTGCCTACTTGCTTACCGACGATGCCGGCAAAGACGCCATGCCGCCCACCGCGACACAACTCGGTGCCGATACGCGCCTGCGTCCACACGAGGAACGCGTGCTGGCCTACGAGATTCCGGCCGAGGGTGTAGCGCTGGTGCGCGGTGAGGTGCACTACAACCTGCTGTGGAAGGTACTGGCGGATCAGTTCAAGCATCTGCCTGAAGACCTGCGGTCGTCGCGCATGATCGCCGTGGCGGAAACCCGCATCTGAGTCTTCACCGACCTGACCGGCCCCACGTGTGGGTCGGTCAGGGCCTCAGCACGGAATCGAAGCGCATGATTAGCAACAGATGGGTTGTGCTTGCCGTATTGTGCCTCGCGGTGGGCGCGGCAAACGCTGCCAAGGTTTCGTTGTCGGCGGACAACTGGGGCGATCCTGCCGGGCAGGAATGCGTGAGCTGTCACGCCAAGTCGTCCGCGGGCATCACCACGCAGTGGAAAGAGAGCACGCACGCCGAAGCCGGCGTCAATTGTCTCGACTGTCACAAGGCTTCAGCCGACGAACCCGACGCGATCACGCACGAAGGTCAGACGATCGCGACGGTGGTTTCACCCAAGGATTGCGGTCGCTGTCATACCGCCGAGGAAGAGCAGCAGCGCGGCTCCGTGCATGCCGAGGCGGTCGCGGTGATCGCCGAAAGACTGCCGGCAATGGTCACCAACCTTGCCGGTCCGGCGATAGAGGCGGCCGGTTGTGCGCAGTGTCACGGCTCAAAGGTCGAAATGCTCGGCAATGGCAAGCTCGACCCCAACACCTGGCCCAATTCGGGTATCGGCCGCATCAACCCCGATGGTTCGCGCGGGTCATGCTCCTCGTGCCACGGCCGGCATAGCTTCTCCAAGGCGCAGGCGCGCGCGCCGCAGGCCTGCGTGCGCTGTCACTCCGGTCCCGACTCACCGGACAAGGAGGTCTATGAAGCGTCGAAGCACGGCATGGCCTTCGCGAGCAATCACGACAAGATGAACCTCGGCGCCGATACCTGGGTCGCCGGTAAGGACTATTCTGCCGCGCCGACGTGCGCGACCTGCCACATGGGCGCCGCCGGCAAACTGCCCGCGACCCACGACGTCGGCATGCGCAACGCCTGGAACCTCAATACCCCGGTGTCGGAACGCCAGCACCTCGTGGTGTTCGCCGACGGTGCAAAACGCGAACTGCCCGAGTCCATGTCGGCACCCAAGCGTGGCACCAAGGTGCCCAAGCTCGATGGCGCCGAAGGCGAGGTCAAGATGGTGGCGACACCCGATCGTCGTCGTCAGGCCATGACGCTGGTCTGCCGCGAGTGCCACGGCAAGGACTTCGCGGAGGCATTCATGAAGCAGTTCGATGGCGTGGTCGCGCTGTACAACGATAAGTTCGGCAAGCCCGCGCGCGCCATCATGCAGGCGCTCTACTCGCGCCAGCTACTGACGCCCGCGCCTTTCGACGAGCCGATCGAACTCACCTACTGGGAACTGTGGCACGACGAGGGTGCACGCGGCCGCCACGGTGCAGCGATGATGAGTCCGAATCACGCCTGGTGGGAAGGCATGTATGTGGTCGGCCGCAACTTCTACGGCCGCTTCCTGCCACAGCTGCGCGCCGTCGCCGGTGCCGACGCCGATGCTCTGATCGCCGAACACATCGGCTCACTGCCCGAGCACGCGTGGTTGAAATCACCACAGAAAGCCAGCCCGATCCTCGGTGTCGGCAGCGCACGGGGCGGCAATGAGTAAACGCTCACCCTGGTGGCTGCCCGACTTCATCACGCGTCACGTGTTGTTCGCGATGGTGTTCGCCGGGTTGTGCGGGATCGGTTTCATGGTGTTCCTGATCGAGTTCGATCATCACACCAGTACCGAGGCCTTTTGCACCACCTGCCACTCGATGGAGCTCGCCGCCGTCCCTTACCGGGAGTCGGCGCACTACATGCCGACTTCGGGTGTGCGCGCGAGTTGTGGTGATTGTCACGTATCACCCGGTGTGTTCGCCGCGACCTGGGATCACTTCATCGGCAGCAAGGACCTGTTTCATCAGCTATTCGGTGCCGACTATGACGACCCGGTGATCAACGCCCTGCACCTGCCTGACGCCGCGTTCAGCGCGCGCGAGTGGTTTCGTGAACGCGATTCGGCAACTTGCCGGCGCTGTCATGAGCAGGACGCCATCGTCGGCAAGCGTGCCGATACGCTGGCGATCCACCGCGAAGACGCCAAGGGCAAGACCTGCATCGACTGTCACATCAACCTGGTGCATCGCCAAGTGCCGGCACGCGAGACGTTCAAGCGCGAAGCCTGGAACCGGATGGTCGAGCAGGAGTTTGGACTCGCGACCGGCAGTGCGGAGCACTTGCTTGCCGAGTAGCGGCGGATCGCTGGCGCCGAGAATGTCGCCGGCCACGCAGAATCGGGAACGGGGGGCGCAATGAAACTGTTGGTGCTGGGCTGCAAGACGCTGCGCGAAGGTGTTCTGGTCTCGGTGATCTTTTTCGTCGGCGGCCTGCTGTTGGCGCTCGCGTCACAGCATGTGATGCCGCAGACGATGCACCTCGACCTGGTCGTGCTGCTTGCCGGATTCGTTCTGCTGCTGATGGCGCCGGTGGTGCTGATATCGACATTCCTGTTGTCGATCCTGCCGGGCGTTCGGGATGCCGACAAATGCGACCGCTGACGCGACCAGAAAGCAAAGACGCAATCATGGCGCGGTGCGTTCGCACCGCGTCCGATTACCGGTTGCAGAGTCCCAAGCGGCCGGAAACACCGGGCAACAAGGCCAGTACCGCGGTCGTCAGCATGAGCAGCGGGCTCAACACCACTGCCGCCAGACCGACGCCGCTGAGCAGCGTTGTCGACAGCGGCAGGTCTGCTCCGAACAACGCGCGCGGTACCTGCAGGACAAAACCCATCAGCAACAGCGCGCCCGCGACCACCACGGCGAGTCGCAGCTTTTCACAAGTAAACAGATTCATAACGTGTGCCTCCTTCAATACTGCCGGGACGTCACGATGATTAGTATATTATCGTTTGCTAATACGAATCGTCAACCAATCACCTGGGAGGCCTTCCCAAGTCCTCATCGAACGTCCCGATTCCTGTTGTTCTTTATCGTCCTCGCGAGCGCCGTCTTGAGCGCCCAGGCACATGCCGAATCCACCGCCGATCACAGCAAATTCGAGGAGCTCAAGGGCCCGTTCGACAGTGGCCCCGCCGTCACCCGTGCCTGCCTCGGCTGCCACACCGAGGCCGCCAAGCAGCTGCACAAGACGACGCATTGGACTTGGGCGTTCGACAACCCGGTTACGGGCCAGCAGCTGGGCAAGAAGAACATCGTCAACAATTTCTGCGTCGCGACCGCGAGCAACTGGCCGCGCTGTACCAGCTGCCATATCGGATACGGATGGAAAGACGCCAACTTCGACCTCACTGCCGAGGAGAATGTCGACTGTCTCGTGTGTCATGACACCACAGGCAAGTACAAGAAGTTTCCGACGGATGCCGGCCACCCCAATTACGTGCCGAAGCAATGGCCGCCGAAGACCGGCAAAATGCGGCAACCGCCCGACCTCGTACAGATCGCGCAGCACGTCGGCAAGCCGAGCCGCGACAACTGTGGTACCTGCCACTTCTACGGTGGTGGTGGAGACGGCGTGAAGCACGGTCACCTCGATTCGTCGATGCACAAGCCGACACATGCGGTCGACGTGCATATGGACGTCGACGGCTTGAACTTCAGCTGTCAGACATGCCACACAGCCGGTGGCCACGAGATCGCGGGCAGCCGCTACACGACCAAGGCCAGTGACGACAAAGGTATCGACATTCCGGGTCGCGGCGATGGCAGCCGCGCGACGTGTGCCTCGTGTCACGGCAACCGCCCGCACGGCGACGCGGGCAACGCCAAGCTGGACCAACACACCGACAAGGTGGCCTGTGTGACCTGCCATGTGCCGACGTTCGCGCGTGGTGGCCGCAAGACCAAGATGTGGTGGGACTGGTCGACCGCCGGGCGCAAAGACCAACACGGCAAACCCATCGTGATCAAGGATGCCGACGGCTACCCGACCTACGACTTCAAAAAGGGCGACTTCCGTTGGGAAGCCAACGTCGTTCCCGAATATCGCTGGTTCAATGGACGTATCGACTACCGCACGCTGGGGGCGAAGATCGACGATACGGGCGAGGTCGAGATCAACCTCATCGGTGGCGAATACGGCGACCCCGATGCGCGCATCTGGCCGTTCAAGGTCATGCGCGGGCGTCAGCCATATGATCGCGAGAACAAGATCCTCGCCGTGCCCCACCTGTTCGGCAAGGACGACGACGCATACTGGAAGAGCTTCGACTGGCCGCGTGCGATCAAGGCCGGGCTGGAGGCGAGCGGGCAGCGTTTCAGTGGTGACTATGGTTTCGTACAGACCGCCTACTCGTGGCCGGTGACACACATGGTCGCGCCCAAGCAGGATGCGCTCGCCTGTGACACCTGCCACAGCCGCAGCGGCCGCCTGGCGAACCTCGAGGGCTTCTACATGCCGGGCCGCGACCGTTTTGCCTGGTTGGATCTGCTGGGCGGCTTGATCGTCCTCGGCACGATCGGCGGAATCGCCATTCACGGTGCTGCGCGTTTGATCGCACGTTCGGGAAGGAGGAAATCCTGATGGCCAGAGTCTACCTCTACTCGCGTTTTCTGCGTCTCTATCACTGGTTGCAGGCGCTGTTGGTCATGAGCCTGCTGGTCACCGGGTTCGAGGTGCACGGCACCATCCACTGGCTCGGCTTCGAACGCGCCAGCGACTATCACCGCGTCGCCGCCTGGAGCCTGCTCGTGTTATTGGCACTGGCGTGGTTCTGGCACATCACGACGGGTGAATGGAAGCAGTACATCCCTTCACCGCTCGACCGCCTGCTGGCGATGGTACGGTACTACGGGCTGGGGATCTTCAAAGGCGAGCCGCATCCGTTTCACAAGGACCGCTGGCACCGCCACAACCCGTTGCAGCGCATGGCCTATCTGTCGCTGCACATTCTCATCGGGCCGCTGCTGTGGATCAGCGGCCTGGTCTATATCGCCTACCCGTACTGGCAACGCTTGGGCCTGGATGGGCTGTCGCTGGCACCGGTTGCGTTGCTGCATACAGCCGGCGCGTTCCTGATGCTCGCGTTCCTCTGCGTGCACCTGTATCTGGCGTTGACGACGAGCGAACAAACGCTCGGTTTCCTCAAAGGCATGGTCACGGGATACGAAGAAGTCGACAACGCGCAGGCCGGCGACCCTCACTGACGCCGCAGCAAGCCCCCAGTGCCCGCTTTCGCACGCGGCGCTAGGGGCAATGCTTTAGGCCCCCCTGATACCAAGCCACCGTATTACGTGCCAATGGACCGTTGAATACTGGCGTGTGCACCATGCGATTGGCGATCCCAACCTCCCCTGCAGATCAAGTTCAACGGTGTGCGGCCGATTCAGCGACCAGAATGGCGCTCGGATCGCCAGGGAGAACTTTGCGGAGTCAACATGGAGCAGACCGTCAATCGGCAGATAGCGGGGGACGTCTCAACGGCGGCCGGGCGCCGGGCCAAGCCCGTTCCGGCGCGTGAGCAGGTCTCGATCTGGCGTTCGATGTTCTTCCGCGCGGAGGATCCGCTCAACCAGGAACAAGGACAGGCCATGGTACGTGTCGGCCTTGCGGCCGCCGGCAGCGTACTGTTCCTCGCCCTGCAGCGCTTCGGCTATGGCGAGATGCCGCTGTTCGTCGTGCTCGCCTACCTCGCGGCCAGCACGGCATATCTGTCTTTCGTCAGCCGCAACAAGAACCGGTACCTGTGGCGCCGCTACACCGCGATCGTCATCGATCTCGGGCTTACGACCTACATCACGGCCTACTTCGGACAGGCCGGCGTGGCCTTCTATCCCCTTTACCTGTGGGTGATGATCGGCAATGGTCTGCGTTACGGCCAGCACCACATGCAGGTCGCGACGCTGCTGGGCCTGCTCGGCTTCTCGGGCGCCATGGCGACCAGCGGCTACCTGTGGGATCAGCCGGGGACTTACCTCGGACTGATGTTTGGCCTGGTACTGATGCCGCGTTTCTTCGTCGTGTTGATCGATCGCCTGACCGTCGCCAACACCCAGCTGCAGGCGCAGCGCGACGAGGCCGAGTTCATGGCCACGCACGACGTGCTCACGGGACTGCCCAACCGCGCCTATCTGCACACCCGGCTCTACCAGTCGCTTTCGCGCGCGAAACGCGCCGGCGCCGAGGTCACGATTGCGTTCATCGATCTCGATGATTTCAAGGAGATCAACGACAGCTTCGGCCACGAGTACGGCGACTTCCTTTTGGCCCAGCTCGCCGTCGCGATGAAATCCGTGGTTCGCGACAGCGACACCGTCGCCCGTCTTGGCGGTGATGAGTTCGTCGTCGTCATCGAGGACAGCGACGAAGGGCTGCCCGCCGATACCCTGATCGAACGCCTGTTTTCGTGCGTCGGTCGCTACTACACGATCGGCGACTATGAAACCTACGTCACCTGGAGCTGCGGCGTCGTCGTCTACCCACGTGACGGTGGCGACGTCCATACCCTGCTCAAGCATGCCGACACCGCGATGTATGCCGCCAAGGCCCAGGGTCATAACCGCTATGCGTTCTATGACCCGAGCATGTCGCAGCAGGTTTCCGAACAGCTCGCACTGCGCGACGAACTGCGTATGGCGCTCGAAAAGGACCAGCTCGAGCTGTATTACCAACCGATCGTCGATGTGCGCTCCGGGCGCGTGCGCTCGGCCGAGGCATTGTTGCGCTGGCATCACCCGCGCATGGGAACGCTGTCGCCGACGAATTTCATCGGCATTGCCGAAAACAGCGGCCTCATCGGCCCGATCGGGCATTGGGTGATTGCGCAAGCGTTGGCCACGGCCGCGGTATGGCAGGCCAACAGCAAGGTGCCGGTGACCATGCACGTCAACGTGTCGGCGCATCAGTTGCGTCGGGAAAACTTCGTCGAAGAGATCCGTACGTTGATCGAAGACAGCGGCCTGCCGTCGTGCGTGCTCGACCTCGAGGTGACCGAGAGCGCGTTGCTACAGGACACGCAACGCGCCGAGGAGCTGCTGGCCGCACTCAAAGACATCGGTGTGCACGTGGCCCTCGACGACTTTGGTACCGGGTTCTCGTCGCTGTCGTATCTCAAGCGCCTGCCGATCGATCTGATCAAGATCGACAAATCGTTCATCGATGAGATCCCCGGCAATGTCCGCGACTGTGCCCTGGTCGACGCCGTCCTCACGCTCGGTGACCGTCTCGAGCATCCCATCGTCGCCGAAGGCGTGGAGACCGAACGGCAGCGCGACTGGCTGGTGATGCACGGCTGCCGCTACCTGCAAGGCTATCTGTACAGCAAGCCCGTGCCACGCGATGCGTTCCTCGAGCTCAGCGAGCAGGCCTTCGAGACGATGCCGTCGCGTCTCGCCAGCGCCAAATTCTGACGATTCAATCCGGTAACAAGTGGATCTCGACCTCGGTCGAGTGACGCGCGAATTTCAGGTCGAAGCGTGCGTAGACCGGACTCGATGCGGGGTCGTCGTGACAATTGCAACCTCCGACGACCTCGGCAAAGAACACGCCGATGCGTGCGGCCACATGATCCCGCGAGCGTTTTACGTCGATCACGCTGATCTGGCGCGCGGATTCATCGACAAAGCCACCCTGCGTGCAGGCTTCTCGCAGCGGCAGTATCCCCGCGGGCAAGGCGCTTAGCGCGTCGACGATCTGCTCGGCGTCGGCTGCCGCCGTGAGCGCCAGGACGCCCTCATGCCGGTTACTCGATAGCAGCGTCACGTGGGTCACCGCGAGCGCCCGACGCCATCTGCTAGGGTTGTAGGGGCCGGTTGGAAGGTCATCGAAATCCCCGGCGACCACCGGCAAGGCAACAACGAATCAAAGGAGAGCCCCCGATGTCCGTAGCAAAAGTCACCGAGATCATCGCATCTTCCAAAGTCGGCTTCGACGATGCCGTCGCCAAGGGCATCAAGCGCGCGTCGAAGACCCTGCGCAATGTCACGTCGGCCTGGGTGCAGGACCAGCAGGTCGTGGTCAAGGACGGTAAGGTCAAGGAGTACCGCGTCAACCTCAAGGTGACGTTCATCCTCAACGACTGACGCGGTCGACAGGCTTGCCGGGGGGCGTGATCGCCTGCGGCCCCCGCGTTTGCGCGACGACGGCCTGTGCAGACGCCGCAAAGGCGCCCGGGACTTCGTTCGCCGAGCCGCCGTGTGCGCGTGTGGCCGGAAAGTGCCGCGCGCACGGCGCATCGTCACCCGCCGCGTCGCTCCGGCCTTCACCACGCCGGGTCACGCAGCGAAATCGCCACCAGGCCTCCCTTCGGGCGCCGCGCGGCGTATTGTCGGGCCTAGCGCAGGCACCTCGCGCGCCTCAACCGGTAAACGCTTGCTTTGACGCCAGATAGGCGAGCTCATCCGGCGTGCTTTGTCGTCCGAGGATCGCATTACGGTGTGGGAAGCGACCAAAGCGGCGGATGAGATCGTGATGGTGACGTGCGAAGCGCAGATTGTCGTCGAGCCCCGCCGCCGCGAACAGGCGCACGGCCTGCTCCTGGTGAACGAGCGCTTCACTGTGCATGAGCGGCATGTACAGGAACGCTACACGCTCCGGCGGTAGCTGGTGGTCGAATCCCGCCGCGATCGCCCGCTGCGCGACGGCGATCGCCTGCGCCTCGCCGGCGAAGGCTTCGGGCTGGCCGCGAAACATGTTCAGCGGTAACTGATCGAGCACGATCGCCAGTGCCAATGCACCCTCGGGTGTATCGGCCCAGTCATCGACGTGACCATCGGTCGCTGCGCGCCACAGGCCTTCGAAGCGCGCGCGAATCTGCGCATCCAGTGCTGGCGTCGAGCGGAACCACGCGCGGCGCATGGCGTCGGCGAACCAGAACGCCAGTACCGCGTCGGGCGTGGCTGGGGCTGAACCCGGCGCCTGCATCGTGTCACTGGGCATGCAGCGTCACCTCACGAGACCCGCACACCGTCGGCCGCAGGTGCCTGTTCGAGCGGTTGTTCGGCAGCCAGCCCGCGCCCCTTCCACAACAGGTAGATCACGGGAATCACGAACAGTGACAGTAGCGGCGCCGTGATCATGCCGCCGATCATGGGTGCGGCGATGCGACTCATCACCTCCGACCCCGTGCCCGTGCCGAGGAAGATCGGCAGCAGGCCGGCGACAATCACGGCCACGGTCATCGCCTTGGGTCGCACGCGCAGCACGGCGCCTTCCATGATTGCCTCACGCAGGCGTTGCGGTGTCAGCGGGCCGCGCTGCTCGTAGTCCCGCAGCGCGTTGTCGAGGTACACGAGCATGACCACACCAAACTCGGCGGCGACGCCGGCGAGGGCGATGAACCCGACGCCGACGGCGACCGACAGATGGTAGTCGAGCAGGAAGATCAGCCAGAAGCCGCCGACCAGCGCGAACGGCAGCGATGCCATGACCATGATTGCCTGGCCGGTGTGGCGGAAGGTCAGGTACAGCAGCACGAAGATGATGACCAGCGTCAGCGGCACGACCTGTTCCAGGCGCGCCTGCGCGCGCAGCATGTACTCGTACTGGCCCGACCAGGTGATCGAGTACCCGGGCGGCAGGGTCACCTGTTCGCGCACCGCCTGCTGCGCCGCGGCGACATAGCTGCCGAGGTCGACGTCGCGGATGTCGACGAAGGTCCAGCCGTTGAGGCGGCCGTTCTCGCTCTTCAACATGGGTGGTCCGTCGACGATCTGCACCTCGGCGACCTGTGCCAGCGGAATCTGCGCCCCGGTCGGCGTGACCAACGGTAGAGCGCGCAGCTTCTCGATGTCGTCACGGCGTTCGCGCGGGAAACGCAGGTTCACGGGATAGCGTTCGAGGCCCTCGACGGTCTGACTGATGTTGATGCCACCGACCGCGGCCGCGATCACCTGGTTGAGGTCGTCGATATTGAGGCCGTAGCGCGCGGCCGCGATGCGGTCGGGCACGATATCGACATAGCGTCCGCCGGCGACACGCTCGGAATAGGCCGAGGTGGTGCCTGGCACGCCGAGCACGACCTTCTCGATGTTGCGCCCGATGCGTTCGATCTCGGCGAGATCGGGGCCGGCCACCTTGATGCCGACTGGCGTCTTGATACCGGTCGCGAGCATGTCGATACGCGTCTTGATCGGCATGACCCATGCATTGGTCACGCCCGGGTAACTCACGGTCGCATCGAGCTGTTCGATGATCTTCTGCGTGGTCATGCCCGATCGCCACTCGCTGCGCGGTTTGAGTTGGATGACGGTCTCGATCATGGTCAGCGGCGCCGGGTCGGTGGCCGTATCGGCGCGCCCGATCTTGCCGAACACCTGCTTGACCTCGGGTACCTTGCGGATCAGGCGGTCGGTCTGCTGCAGCAGTTCCTGTGCCTTACCGATCGACAGGCCCGGCAACGTCGTCGGCATGTACATGAGGTCGCCCTCGTCGAGTTCGGGCATGAACTCCGACCCGAGCCCCGTGGCGAAGCGCGCGAGCCAGGGTGTGTCGCGGAACGTGGCCTTCCAGTCCTTGGTCAGCGTGGCCTGCATCTGCTCGACACGTGCGACCTCGGGCCGTGTCTCGCCGGTGACCGACTCGGCGATCTGGAACGGCCATTTCAGCGGCGCGAGGAATCCGCTCACGCCGGCGACCGGGATCACGAGACTGAGCACGGCGAGCAGCGCAACCAGCAACGTCAGTTTGGGCAGCCGCATGACGGCGTTGAGCAATGGCCGGTAGAGCCAGATCAGGAACACGTTCAGCGGGTTCTTGCGCTCGTCGGGAATGCGCCCGCGAATGAAATAGCCCATGAGCACGGGCACCAGGGTGACGGCAAGCCCGGCAGAAGCCGCCATGGCGTAGGTCTTGGTATAGGCGAGCGGTGCGAACAACCGGCCCTCCTGCGCCTCGAGCGTGAACACCGGCAGGAAGCTCAGGGTGATGATCAACAGCGAGAAGAACAGTGCCGGCCCGACCTCGGCCGCGGCATGCGTGATGACCTGCCAGTGTTCGCTGCCCTGCGGCGCGTGGCCATGCGCATGCCGATAGCGTTCGAGGTGCTTGTGCGCGTTCTCGATCATGACGATCGCGGCATCGACCATGGCGCCGATCGCGATGGCGATGCCGCCCAGCGACATGATGTTGGCGTTGATGCCCTGATGCTGCATCACGATGAACGAGGCGAGGATGCCCAGCGGCAGCGTCACGATGGCGACGAATGCCGAACGCAGGTGGAACAGGAAAACCAGGCACACCGCGGCGACCACGATGAACTCCTCGACCAGCTTGTCCTCGAGGTTGGCGACCGCGCGCTTGATCAGCGCCGAGCGATCGTAGGTCTCGACGATCTCGACACCCGCCGGCAGACCCTGTTTGAGCTGCTCGAGCTTGGCCTTGACGCGGTCGATCGTCGCCAGCGCGTTCTCGCCGTAACGCATGACGACAATGCCGCCCGTGATTTCGCCTTCGCCATCGAGGTCGGCGACCACGCGCCGCATCTCCGGACCGATCTGCACGCGCGCGATGTCGCGCAGCAGCACCGGAGTGCCCATCTCAGTGACCGTGATCGGGATGTGTTCGAGATCGGTGAGGCCCCTGAGGTAGCCGCGTGTTCGCACCATGTACTCGGCCTCGGCCAGCTCGAGGACCGAACCGCCGACCTCGCGGTTGGCTGCGCGGATCGCTGACGACACCTTGGCCAGCGTGATGCCGTAGGCGCGCAGCTTCTCCGGATCGACGACGACCTGGTACTGACGCACCATGCCACCCAC
>JAGRHA010000469.1 GCA_020445205.1 Gammaproteobacteria bacterium | reverse complement strand
CCATCATGTCGACGTCCCGCCGTCGTGCCCGCTGATGACATATTGCGCAGCAGCGCCCATGTTCGACCCACGGCGCCACGGCCGCTGGTCGAGGCGGAAGTGGCGGTTGCACGCCGCCGCGGCGAGGCATGCCGCGGCCGGCGCGCGACCCTGTCTATACTCTGCGCAGGTGACACGCTCACAGGGATAACGCGGTGCGGCTCACGTTCAAACAGCTCTGGAACCACTACCCCGACGACGATAATCCGTGTACGACGATGGGCAAGTCGAACTTCGCCAACCAGTGTGCAATCCGGGTCGGCGTGGCGCTGACCCGTAGTGGGGTGAGCACGACGACGCTGCGTGGCGTCACACATTGCTGGCAACATCCGAAGCGCGAAGGCCACGTATTGCGTGCAAGCGAACTGGCGAGCGCACTCATGCGTGCGCAGATCGACGGGCTCGGACGCGCGCAGACGCTGGGGGCGAAGGACTTCAAGACCCAGCTCGCCGGCAAGACCGGGATCATCTTTTTCCGCGATTACTGGCAACGCAGCCGCGACCGTGACGGCGCGCCGACCGGTGACCATATCGATCTGTGGAACGAATCGCGCCTGACCGACTGGTCATCATGGATACGGGTGCAGCTCGGCATCGTCATGCCCGGTTTCTGGTCCGACCTCGAAAAGGCCAAGTCGATCACCTTTTGGGAAGTGAAATAGCGATGCGCGCAGTCTACTTATTGCTGGGCGGCCTGGCCGGGGCACTGCTGGCTTTCGGTGCCCTGTGGCTCGTCGGCAGCCTGTTCGGCCCCTTCTACGACGGCGAGGCCGACATGGCCCGTAATGTGAAGATCGTGCTTGGCCTCATCGTCGCCGGCCTGCTCGTCGGTGGTATCGTCGGCCACACGCTATACACCAGGCGCAGACGACGGCTACCGCGCGACGTGTAGTACGCGACGGACGAATCCATTGTGGATGCCCTCGGCAGGCGCAGCGTCGAGCACGCCGAACGTGTTCCGTCAGCAAAGTGTGCGGCAACGCTCCTCCGGTGTGCGCGAACGGCGTCACGCCCTGCACCTGCGGCGCTGCGACGCCGTGCCCGGCCTGCCGCCGAGCCCCGCTGCTCATGGCTTGTGCAGCACCACCATGTAGCCCGGCACGGGCATGCCATGCTGCTCACGCAGCACGGCCTCGTCGCAGACCTTGCAGGCGAAGCCGGCCACGTCCGCACAGCGGACAAGGTAGCGCGCGGCATGCCGGTAACGACCCGATGCCGAGAGCCTGAAATCGGCTTCGTCGCTCTTTTCGACGGTGAACAAAAAATGTCCGTCGTCGGCGACGACCTTGTGTACGGCGTCCATCAATGGCTGCACATCACCGAAATAAGCCAGCACGTCGGCGGCGACGACAAGATCGTAACGGCGATCGCATTGACACAGATGCTCGACGACCTCGGCCTTGTACAAACCATCGTAGATGCCCCGCCCCCGCGCGAGATCGAGCATGTTCTGCGACAGATCGACACCGTCCAGGCGGCGCGCATGCCGCTCGAACTGCACACCGGCAAGACCACTGCCGCAGCCGATATCGAGGATATCGAGGCGGTCGTCCGACGGCAGGCCAAGCGCGATGAACCGCCGCGCCAGCAATTGCGGCACCGCGTAGTGGAGTTGGCCGAGCAGGTGCTCGTCGAACGTCGCGGCATAGCTGTCGAACAAGCCTTCGACATACGCTGCGGGCGCTCGCTCGGGCGGCGTACCGCCGGTTTCTGCAGCCAGCAGGAATTCGGCCGCCCCTGCCTCGGCGACGTCTGGCACACCGAGCGCGTGCACATGCAGCTGCCACAGCCGACGGCGGTAGGGTGCCGCTGCATCATTGCGCCCCTGGAGCGACAGCAGGTGGGCGAGTCCCTTCAACGCCGCCGTGTTGTCAGGCAAGGCGTCGAGCAATTCGCGGTAGGCGTGTTCGGCCTTGCGTCGGTCACCTCCCGGCGCCATCAGACGAGCCGCAGGGAATGTGTCGGGTGAGGTTGCGGTGGCGTAACCCGCCTGCTGCATGGCCTGCGACCATCGTTCGGTGGGCGACAATCTCGGTAACATGAATGCGATGTCTTCTCCCTCAACGCGCACCAATCATCCGCGCTTCACGTCAAACGCGTACCGACGAACACGACACCTTACGGCGCACGGGCAGTGCGACATGTGGGAACCCACCTCACATCGCCCCAACAGCCCGTATCGACCGGTACGAGCCCGTAGGTCGAACATGAAACGCGTTGGACGCCCAATGCGCGGCATCTCGACGGGACGGGTGTTGACCGACACCTGGTGCGCAACGATGCCGTTCAGAAAACGACACGGCGGCACAGTCCAGGCCATACCGCACCATCGAATGCTGGCCCATGCATCCGGTCACTTGAAACCCAGATAGCGCATGCTGGTCTCGATGAACGACTTCAGGATGTCGGTGTTCGGATAGCTCACGAACACGTCCTGCCCGTTCTCGACACGGCATGGGCCATCGAGGCGGGAGCAGGTGACGACGAAACCGTTGCCGGACTCGTACGTTTCCGCAGCATAGGGACACTCGAAGCGCCAGGCCTGCTCGCCGAAGTGGTTCGCTGGCAGAGCGACGCATTCAGGATTCGGACACGCGGGATACAACAATCCCGCCCGCGGCGCAGCGACGCCAGCCGAATCCCGGGATACCGGCGGTTTCCTGTGCAGTGCCATCAAGGTGCAGCGTGAATCGTCGACGCTTCCCCCACGCGACTCCGATATGTCAAAGGATAGGAAGACACGCCTGATCTGGCTATTGG
>JAGRHA010000468.1 GCA_020445205.1 Gammaproteobacteria bacterium | reverse complement strand
GGCCATGCCGAAGTCGTCGACCTGCTGCTGGCCGCCGGTGCCGATGTCAATCTCAAGGACAGCGGCGGAAAATCCGCGCTGGCACGTGCGACGCTGCGCGGTCATACGCGTGTCGCCGAGGCACTCAAGGCTGCCGGCGCTGTCGAGGAAGAGGCTCCTGCCGACAAGAAGTGATGCTGCCAGGCCGCCTTGTGGCCGTGTGTGGCGCTGAAACGTGCAGCACTCCCGCAGCGCGTGGGGCCGTGTGCCGCGTTGGTCGGCCGGCGTCCGCCGCGAGCGTATCGACACACCCGGGTGCGCCCCTGCATCCATCGGACAGCCCTCTTGCCGCACGCAGCAAGGTTGCGTCGTACCACTGGCACGCTCGGTCCGCGTCACTGCACGCTGGCGGATGACCCGAAGTTTCCGCGCGATCTCGTGCAAGCGTCCGCCCGGCCTCGACCACGTCATAGACCCTGACGTCGACCGCCTTCAACCCCAGCCGAAATCGATGCATCACCTTGCGGCATGCGTCGCCGGTGCGTATTGCGCACCAGCCGCACGTGGCCGGGAACCAAGTTCACCGGCCTTGTTTTTTTGTTCCCCTGGAGCAATACCAACCCCGGCGCTATGCCATCGAGGCCGCAGCGCGCCGCGTGATACGCGGCCGTCCCGTCCCGTCCCGTCGCGGCTGCCGGTCTGTGGCAACTGCGTGTGAATCGGTAGGCGTGAAGGCACTCGAGGCCATGGTGCCGGGTGGTGACACCGGCTGTTCTGCGCGCATCCGGTCCGCGTGCTTGTGTGCGATGCCGTTCCGCCCGGCGCAGTTCAGCCCAGGCTCGTCATGGCCTGTTCGATGGCCGCGATCATGCTGCCACTGTCGGCGTGGCCCGTGCCGGCGAGATCGAGTGCAGTGCCGTGATCGACCGAGGTGCGGAAGATCGGCAATCCGAGTGTGATGTTGACGGCGTTGCCGAAGCCCTTGTGTTTGAGGACCGGCAGTCCCTGGTCGTGATACATGGCCAGCACGGCGTCGGCGTGGTCGAGAAACGGCGCCGTGAACAGCGTGTCGGCCGGCAGTGGCCCCTTGAGGGAGATGCCTTCGCTGCGCAATCTTGAGAGCACGGGCTCGATCACGTCGATCTCCTCGCGCCCGAGGTGACCGCCTTCGCCGGCATGCGGGTTGAGGCCGCACACGAGGACGCGCGGATTGTCGATTGCGAAGCGCTGACGCAGATCGTGGTCGAGGATGCGTATGACGCGCTCGAGGCGCTCGGCAGTAATCGCGTCGGCGACATCGCGCAGCGCGAGGTGTGTGGTGACGAGCGCCACGCGCAGCCCGGGACAGGCCAGCATCATCACCGGGTGTGCACCGCCGCAACCTTCGGCGAGGTATTCGGTGTGACCGGTGAACGGAATGCCGGCATCGTTGATCACGCCCTTGTGCACGGGTGCGGTCACCATCGCGGCATAGCGTCCCTGCAGGCATCCCTGCACGGCGTGGTCGAGTGTATCAAGCACGTAACGTGCGTTGCGTGGATCGAGTTCACCGCAATGTGCTGGGACCATCAGCTTGATCGGCGCAACGTAGAGTGCGCCGGCGGGTGCTGGCTCGTGCGGCACGTGGTCATCGACGGTCAGCAGGTCGAGAGGAAGGCCGAGCCGTGCCGCACGTTGCTGCAACAGCGACGGATCGGCGACCACCACGAGCGGGACAGGCCATGCGCGCTGACCGATCTGCACGCACAGATCCGGTCCGATACCGGCGGGTTCGCCGGCAGTTACGGCCAGTGCGCGCGAAGGCATCTCGAGCACCGACGCTCAGGCGTCGTCGAAGCGCAGTTCGATGTAGGCCTCGTCGCGCAGCCGACGCAGGTAGGATCGCAACGCCTCCTCGGCCTTCTCGTCGCGCACTGCCTTGC
>JAGRHA010000467.1 GCA_020445205.1 Gammaproteobacteria bacterium | reverse complement strand
TTATCCACGACCGTCGGCGCTTCGACGAGCGTCAACGTCAGGTCGTTTTGCAGATACCCGCTGATCGCGCCTTCACGCAGGCGCCATCCAGGACTGCAGCGATCGAGCTCGGATTCTGTGTGCTTCGTCAGCAGCACATCGTCGTAAGTCACGCTATTGACCAGAACGACACGATCGCTGAGCGGGTACGACAACTGGCCAGTCACCAGCGTTACCTCGCACAGGCTCACTGATGCCCCGTCGACCGGCGTGCCGGCATCGACAATGAGCGGCTGGCGCATGCATGCCTGCTCTTGAGCGCGCGAGAGGTACCTGAGCAGCGTCGACCGCTTCCATAGAAACGGCTGCTGATCGTCGTCCAGGTAGTCCTCGCGCATCTGCTCGATGAGCTCGCCGACGTTCACCGGTTACCCGCCGAACTTCTGCTGATGGATCTTGCGGCGCTGGTTGCGCGTCTTGCCCGCCATGTCCGACTGGGCGGATCGCGCCGACGATGGCGTCAGCTTCTCGCCGCCGCTGTTGTTCATGCCGCGGTAGCCGTCAGGGTTGTGCTTCATGCGCTTCATGCCGCACCGCCTTCGTCGCCCGACTGCTCAGCGCCCTGCTCGGTCTCCTTCTCTTCGGTCACGAGCTCGCGTTCGAGCATCACGAGCGAGTGATTACCCACCGCATCGACGCCGCCGAACGCGACCGACGGCTCGCCAGGCTCTGCCGTGCGCGGCTGCCACCCATCGCTGATACGCGCATTGGCCTTCTTATGAGTCGACAGGTACTGCTCGTATCCTTCGCGCGAAGGCAGGTTGAAGATGTTCTTCTTGGCCATTGAATTGCCTCCAAAAGAAAAGCCCCCATTGCTGGGGGCTCTTTCCGATTGCCGGTTGTGGCGTTATGCCGCGATTACGCGCCCTGCGATCCGAAGATCGAGCGCCAGTCGGTCCAGCCGAACGAGTAGCGTTCGCGGGCCTTGTAGCGCATGTTTCCTGACTCGAAATCGCCCTGCACACCACGCTTCACGCGAACGCGACGCATGTGCTTCAGACCGTCCGGCGCATCGGTTTTGATGAACCATGCATCGGGGTCGGTCAGGCGGGTGATGGTGATGGGGTCTTCGTTGAACACGCCTTTCGCGACGATCGCCGAGATATCGTTGTTGGCAGTGCCAACACGCATCGTCGAGCGGGTCAGTCGGATCGAGTCGTACTCATCTTCGGGCGCCACAACCAGCTTCATCGCACGCAAGGCGATGGGGACGTTGCGGTCATCCACGCACTTGCGGATCTGGATCAGAAGCTGCTCGATCGAGGCTTCATCGATATCCGCAGGGGTGCCGAGGATGTTGCTGCCTACGCCGCCGCCGAGCAGCGGGTGGTCGGCCGCGATCAGCGGCTTGCCGTCACCGCCGGCATAGTTGGTGTCGAAGGCATGGTTGAGGATCGATGCACCCTTGATTTCCTTGGTGTGCTGCAGAGCCCGCGCCAGCGCTTTGGCATACTTCGGCCCCATGCGCTGATACAGGTTGTCCTCGATGGCTTCCTCCGTGATGGCGAAGGCCAGTGCGATGGTTTCGTGCTCGTAGCGAGCGGTCCACCCCTGCATACCGCGGTCGTAGGCGATATTCGAGCCTTCAGCCTTGATCTGGGCTGCGCCAAATCCGGTTTCCAGCACGTCCTCTTCGAACGCCTTGCGGCTGTCTTCGGTGTCGAACACCTTGTCCCACTCGATCATGTGCTGTCGGTAGCCCATGCCGAAGTGGGTATTGAGACCCTCCTGGAGATCGAGGGAGTGCGAACTGCGATTCATTACGGCCATGATTAGTCACCTCCCACGCCGGCAACGACACCCTTCAAGGCATGTTCAGCGAACATGACCTCGACCTTCGCAAAGGCGCCGTATTCGTTACCCACCTCCGGCAGGAGGCGGAGAATGCGCAGGCTCTTGTCGATGGCGGCCGTTACCGACCCCTGAACCTGCGCGCCCGAGTTGCCCGACTTGGGATTGCCTGCACCGGCAACCCAGTCAGCCAGGGCGCCAACATTCGCTTCGGCCAAGGTGTCTGCCTGGGCCATGAAGATGATGTTGGGGTCGTCGTAGACCAGCGCCTCGACCTTGGTGCCGGGCTCGATCGCCTGTGCAGCCGGCCAGTATTTCTTGAACTGGACGCGGCCTTCGAGGTCGATGAAGCGGCAGCCGGCGAACACGCCGATTGCGT
>JAGRHA010000466.1 GCA_020445205.1 Gammaproteobacteria bacterium | reverse complement strand
CTCGTCCTTGGGAAAATGGCCCGGCACCCAGTCGAGGATGACGCCGATGCCTGCCTGGTGACAGCGGTCTATGAGGTAACGCAAACCGTCCGGATCACCGAAACGCGCACTGGGTGCGAAATAACCCGATACCTGATAACCCCAGGACTCGTCGAGAGGGTGCTCCATGACCGGCAAAAGTTCGATGTGCGTGTAGCCGAGGTCCTGCACGTAGGGGACGAGTTGGTCTGCAAGTTCGTGGAAGTCGAGGAAGTCGCCATCGGCACTCAGACGCCAGGATCCCGGATGCACCTCGTAGATGCTCATCGGCTGCTGCATCCAGCGCCAGTGTTCGCGGCGCGTCAGCCACTCACCGTCCTGCCACTGGTGATCGCTCGGCGGCGCGATGCGTGATGCCGTGTCGGGACGCAGCGTCATCGCCTGCCCGTAGGGGTCGGCCTTGAGCAGCCGATGCCCATCGCGACTGATGAACTCGAACTTGTACAGATCGCCCGCCTGCAGGCCCGGGATGAACAGTTCCCAGACACCCGAACCGCCACGATTGCGCATGGGGTGGCGCAGGCCGTTCCAGCCGTTGAAGTCGCCGACCACACTCGCACGTTTGACCGCGGGCGCCCAGACGGCGAAGCGGCAGCCGGGTACACCATCGATCTCGATCAGGTGGGCGCCGAGCAGGCGGTAGACATGATGGTGACGACCTTCACCAAACAGATGGAGGTCGAGATCTGCAAGCGTCGGCGCGAAGGTGTAAGGTGAAACGGCTGAATGACGTTCACCGTCGGCCTTGTCGATCCAACTCAGGCTATAGTGCTGTGGCAGCGCATCAGATTGCGCCCGATCGAGCGTGAATTCGAAGATGTCGGTATTGGGGATACGTTGCATCTCGCCGAGGTCGTCGAGATCGACACGTTCAGCACTCGGCATGAACGCGCGTACGAGTGAACCTTGGTCGTCGTCGTGGCGACCGAGCAATCCGAACGGGTCGTGTGATTCACCCCGCTGCAGCATCGCCAGGGGATAGGGCAGTTTAGACGACATGCCGCCTCCCACTGGTTTCTACCATCGACCGTATCTCCGTGCTGAGTTTCGTCGACAGCATGTCCCAGGTGAAACGCCATTGCCAGTTACCCTCGGCAACCCCGGGGGTATTCATGCGCGCACGACTGTCGAGCCGCAGGAAATCCTGCAGCGGCGAGACGGCGAGCCATGCTTTGCTCTTCATTGCGGTTTCGATCATCAGGCGTGCGATATCGTCGGTCGGGGAGGTTTGCAGTATCTCGAATACGAATGCGCGTTGTTCTTTCGACAGCGCGTTGAACCAGCCGACGCAGGTGTCGTTGTCGTGTGTGCCGGTGTACGCGATGCTGTCGACCGTGATGTTCGCCGGTTTGTGCGGGTTGTCGGCGAAGTGGTCGAAAGCGAACTGCAGTACCGACATGCCGGGCAGGCCGAACTTGCGTTTGAGTTCGCGGACATCATCGGTGATCACGCCGAGGTCCTCGGCGACGATCGGCAGGCCGTTGAACTCACGCTGCAGCGCGCTCAGCAAGGCATCCCCCGGCGTCTCCTGCCAGAAGCCGTCGACAGCGGTTTCGCAATCTGCGGCGATCATCCATACGGCGACGAGCCCGCGGAAATGATCGATGCGCACGAGGTCGAACAATTCGAACTGCCGACGCATGCGTTCGATCCACCAGCTGAATCCTTCGTCCTGCATGCGATCCCAGCGATAGTGTGGGTTGCCCCAGCGCTGACCCTGTGCGGCGAAGTAGTCCGGCGGCACGCCGGCGACGTGCGTCGGTCGACCGTCGTCGAGCAGGAAGTCACCCGGATTCGCCCAGGTGTCGGCGCTGTCGTGCGCAATGAAGATCGGGATGTCACCGAACAGCGAGATACCGAGACCATCGGCATGGTCGCGAATGCGCCGCCATGCCCGATCCAGGCGGTACTGCTGTTCGACGATGGTGTGGATCTCCGTGTGCGCCTGCGCGGCGATCTCGGCCAATGCCTCGGCATCGCGATGACGGAATTCATCTGGCCATTCCACCCACGAGTGATTGCCGAAGCGTCGCTTGAGCACCTCGAACAATGCGAAGTCCTCGAGCCACGCGGCGTGCTTGGCGCGGTAGTCGTCGATGGCGGATTCCCGGGCCGCGGTGTCGTCGATCGGCAGCAGGCCCGGGTCGGCGGCAAATGCGGAACGACTTTGATACGGCGACCCGTTGGGGTCGGGGATCACCAACGGCAACATCTGCCACAGCGACAGGCCGCTCGTCGCCATGAAATCGAGCCAACGCAGACAGTCGTCGTCAATGCGTCCCGAAGGCAATGACGTGACGTGCAACAGGACACCGGCTTGACGCCGTGAGCGGAAATCATCCATGGCCGCGGCGCATCGTTCCGGCGTTCTCGGCGGCACCGCCACCGCGTGACAGGGGCTGCTTCAGCGATGCCGGCGGCGGTTCACCGAGCATCTCGTAAAGATTGTGTAGCTGCTTGCGATACAAGCGATCGAAATCGCTGACACTGTCGGCAGGATTGTAATCACCGAACCACCAGAACCAGTCCGAACCTTCGCAGATCGCCAGTTGGCGCTCGAGTTTCGCGCGCTCCTGCGCCGAAAAGCGTTTACGCGCTGTTACACGGTCGTAGGTCTTCTTCGCCTCGATGAGCAGATCCCAGCCGCGGTTCTTGTCCTGTTCGCCGATCCAGGTCGAGAACGAACCGTAGACCCAGCTGCCGGGGCACAGCGAAGGCAACACCTGTGGTGGACAGTGTTGCAGCGCCTCGCTGAACGTGACCACGTCGACATGCGGGTTCACCACGAGCTGTTCGTATAGGGCGCCAAGAAAGTGGAATGCGTTGTCGGGGTAATACTCCCACGCATTCTCGCCGTCGAGGATCACGCTGACCACGTGCTCATCACACTGGCTTCCCAGGTACTGGGCGATATTCTTCAGATGCTGGCCGAAATTCGCCGCCGCGTCGCTCGCGTTCCATTGCTGGTATTCGAACCCGATCATGTCGGAGAGGCCGTCGTCGCGAAAGAACATCTGCGTGTCGCAGCCTTTCACCTGATTGGCGCAGAACAGGCTGCGCCGCGCCTCTTCGCCATGTGCTTCGAGACCTGAGAGGAAACGGCTGTTCTGCCACACGCCTTCGCCCGATGCGCTCCAGCGGAATCCGAATTCGTCGAGCAGTTGCAGTGCTTCCTTGCTGACGCCGCCTTCGGACAGCCAGACGCCTTGCGGTTTGCAGCCAAGGAACTGCTCGAACACCCGCAGACCTTCACGCATGTGCCAGCGCGCACGTTCGAGGCCGCCCGGATAGCTCTTTGCCTTCGGTCCCTCCGCTTCCGGCAGCGCACAATGCATGGCGTCGAGATCGATGAGTAGCGGTACGATCGGGTGCCCATAGGGTGTCATCGACAGTTCGATCTGTTTGCGTGCAGCGAGCTTGGCGTAGCGTGCCAGCAGGCCGTCAAAGGCCATGCTCATGATCTTGAGTAGCGTGCGTCGTGCGTCGTCGTCGAACGCCTCTTCGCGTTCCATGAGCGACTGGACGTCGGGTAGCTGTTTCAGCGAATGTCCGAGCCAGGCGATGTGGTACCAGCTCAACAGATCGAGGAAGAATTGGTCGTTCATGTAACGCAGGCGCACGTCATCGACCCGCTTGCGGTCGAGTGACATGACGAGATCGAACAGTCCACGGAAAGGTGCGTGTACATCGATCATCATGGGCGCGTGCGCGCGCCGGCAGGCGCGCACGATCTCGGCACGGCTCTCGGCATCGCTCGGAATCGGTTCGATGCCGGCCAGCAGATTCAGCAGAGGGTCGGCAAAGCGTGCACCGGATTTCAGGTAGGCCTGGAACTGGCGTGCGTAATCGTCGAGCTGCTCGAGCAGCACCGGTGTGAAGTTGACCACGCAGCGCATCTTCGGGTGTGCTTCCAGGTGCGCAGCCATGTCGACGTAGTCTTTCAGCGCATGCAGGTACACCCACGGCAGGCTGTAATCACCGTCCTGGCTTTCGCGGTACCACGGCTGATGCATGTGCCAGCACAGCACGAGCTTCATGCGAGGCCGTTGTGAGTCAGTCATAGATTCAATCTCGTTCGTAGTGCAGGCGCTGGTTCATCATGCCCGGGGTGACCAGCACGATACCCTGCTCGGTAACGAGGAAGCGCTTGCGGTCCTCGTCGATGTTCACGCCGATCTCGAAGTTGTCCGGTATCACGGTGCCTTTGTCGACGATGCAGCGGATCAGCTTGCAATTTCGCCCGATACGGACCTTGGGCAAGATCACGCTCTCTTTGACGTAAGTACCCGTTTCGATCTGCGTGTTGAAGAAGATCACCGATCGTTTGACCTTGGCGCCGGAGATGATGCAACCGCCGGCGACCAGGGAATCAATGGCCTGGCCGCGCCGGCCTTCGTCGTCGAACGCGAACTTGGCCGGTGGACTCTGTGTCTGGTAAGTCCAGATGGGCCAATCCCGTTCGTAGAGGTTGAGTTCCGGCTCGATATCGCATAGTTCGATGTTGGCCTTCCAATACGAATCGAGTGAACCGACATCGCGCCAGTAGGCGGGTTCGCCGTAGTTGTTCAGGTAGGGATAGGCGATCGACCTGGCCTGTTCGATGGCGGCAGGTATGATGTTCTTGCCGAAATCGTGTTGCGAGGTGTCGTCTTCGGCATCGCGGATCAGCGCCTTGGTCAGATATTCCATCGAGAAGATGTAGATCCCCATCGAGGCCAGCGCGACATCGGGCTTGCCCGGTACGGGCTCCGGATTGGCCGGTTTCTCCGTGAACTTGGTGATACGGAAGTCTTCATCCACCGACATCACGCCGAACTCGCGTGCGTCGGCCAGCGGTACCTCGATACAGCCGATGGTGAGTTCGGCGTCGGTCTGGACGTGCGCCGCGAGCATTGCGGCGTAGTTCATCGTATAGATGTGGTCACCGCCGAGTACGAGGACGTAGTCCGGTTCGTGGCGATAGATGATGTCGAGGTTCTGGTAGATCGCATCGGCCGTGCCCTGGTACCACTCCGGACGCAGTCGTTGCTGCGCCGGGATGATCTCGACGAACTCACCGATCTCCGGGCGCATGAAACCCCACGCGCGTTGCAGGTGGCGGATCAACGAGTGCGATTTGTACTGGGTCAACACGCCGATGCGGCGCAGTCCGGAATTGATGCAGTTCGACAATGCGAAATCGATGATGCGGTACTTGCCACCGAACGGCACGGCCGGCTTCGCACGCCACTTGGTCAGGTTCTTGAGTCGCGAACCTTCGCCGCCGGCGAGTACGAGCACCAGCGTTCGCCGAGTCATATCGCTTACTGCCTGCGGTTCGACGTAATACTTGTAGAGATGATGCTGCTCTTTACTGGTGGTCATGTGTCTGCCCTGTACGAAAACTCTGCCTGATCGGGCATGGTCACGGTTATCCGTGCCGCACCGCTTTGTATCTGTCGTAGGCGGCGATCGCGATCGCCGACCGTGTTGCTACGTCCACTTACGCCCATGGTGACGATCCATTGCGTTTGGCGATCTGTATCGCGCCGGTGAGACCCGTGTTCGGACGTGTCACGAGATATACCGGGATCTGGCGTACCACGTCGCCCATACGCCCCTTCGCGGCGTATGCCGCCATGAACGCCGTCGTCTCGAAGAACGTGGCGAGGTGTGCGGTGAGTCCACCGCACAGGTAAAGCCCGCCGGTCGGATTGAAGGCCAACGCGAGGCTGCCGGCGTAGGCGCCAAATATCGCGATGAATTGTGCAATGGCTGCGGTCGCGTGCGCGTCACCCGCAGCGGCGAGCGCGGCGACTTCAGCCGGTGTCTGTGCCTGCGCACCGTTGCCCGCCAGCCATGCATAGGTGTTGAGCAGGCCGTCGCCGCTGAGAATGCGTTCGTAGGAGACGTGGCCATAGCGCTCGGCAAGCCAGCGGTAGAGATCGACCTGATCGGTGTTGTTCGGTGCGAAGTCGAGGTGACCGCCTTCGGTCGCCTGCGGCAGTGCGGCCTGGTCGCGCTGCGCGAGCCAGGCCATGCCGAGTCCCGTTCCGGCACCGGTCACGACGACGGGGCCTTCGCCCGGTGATACCCGGTTGAGCACCATGAGATGTTCGTAAGGCTCGTTGACCGCACCGAGTGCGGCCGCCTGGAAGTCGTTGACGATGGTCAGGCGATTGACGTGAAAACGGTCGCGCAATGCCTCGCGTCGCAGCTGCCACTGGATGTTCGTCAGTTCGATGGGGTCACGCTGCACGGGGCCGGGCAGTGCCAGCACCATCTGGTCGAGCGTGCAGCCCTTGATGCCAAGACGTTCCTGGCCGCACTCGATCACGGCTTCGAGGCTGTCGAATTCGGCATTGCCGAATACCTGCTCGGCTTTTGGCCGGCAGTCCTCGAGCCAGGCCAAACGACTGTAGGTTCCACCGATGTCGGCTGCCAGTGACGTCATCCATCCGACCTTATCGACTCGATCGACGGTTCGGCTTGACCGCCGGCAAATACCAGACAGTTTCTTTCCACCAGGATCAGCGCCTGGTCGATATCACTGACACGTGCGACCGGCAGGTCGATGCCGCTGCGCCAGCGGTTGACTGCCTCGATCTTGCTTTCGCCCGTCACGAGCACCAGCATCGCACGACATTGCTGCAGTGTCTTGACGCTGAGTGTGACGCGTGATGGCGGCGGTTTCGGCGCGTCGCTGACGGCGAACGCCGACTTGTCGGGCCACTTGTGGCCGGGAAACAGGCTCGCGGTGTGGCCGTCCTCGCCGATGCCCAGCAGCACCATGTCGAACGGCAGCGCACGCTTGATGATCTGACGATACTCGGTGGCCGCGGTCTTGGCGCCGAGTTCGGTCGGTATCGGATAGTGGTGACCGACGCGGTCGGCGAGACCGGTTGCCGCCACCATTACACTGTTGCGCTCCGGGTCGTCGGCGGGCAGGCAGCGTTCGTCACCGTAATACAACGACCAACGTTTCCATTGCTGGTCGCTGTTGGCGAGGCGCTCATACGTGGCTTTCGGCGTGCTGCCGCCCGCGAGCACGAGGCGAAACTTGCCGTGCTCAGCGATGGCATTGCGCGCCGCGATGCCGATCAGGCGGCAGGCGGCGTCGGCGACAGCCGCGGCATCGATTTCGGTCTGCCAGGTCGCACTCATGGATCAATGGTCCGCACGGGTTTTCGGTTTGGCGGTACGAACAGCCATGAACGTCACTCCGGATCCACCAGATGACGCCAGTGGTGGAATTCCTTGTTGAAGATGCGACGTACCTCTTCGGGCTCCCACTGCCCGGCCGGGTAGGTCGGCACGTAGTCCCGTTCGCTGGCCCATACGCCGAGCACCGGGTCGACGATACGCCATGCCCATTCGACCTCGTCGTAACGCAGGAACAACGAACGGTCGCCTTCGATGACATCGAGCAGCAGACCTTCGTAGGCGTCGGTCTGTGCATGATGTTCGCAGCGGAACGGTGCGTCGAGGCTGATCTGCCGGGTTTTCATTTCCAGTCCCGGTTCCTTGACCGAGATCTCGAGCCGCAACGATTCCTCAGGCGTGATACTCATGATCAGCCAGTTCGGTGGCGGCCGGTCCATGTGGGTGCTGCGAAAGAAATGCTTGGGTGGCTGCTTGAAACAGATCGCCACCATGGTACGCGCCTCGGCCATACGCTTGCCGGTGCGCAGGTAGAACGGCACGTCGCGCCAGCGCCAGTTGTCCACGTACAGCCGCAGTGCGGCATAGGTCTCGGTGACACTGCGCGGGTCGACGTTGGGCTCTTCGAGATAACCCGGCACGGGCTCGCCGTCGATCTCGCCACGCGCGTATTGCGCACGGTAGGCCTGGGCGTGCACGGCCGCCGGGTGGATCGGCCGCACCGATTTCAGTACCTTGACTTTCTCGTCACGCAGGTCGTCGGCGTCCATCGATACCGGCGGCTCCATGGCGACCAGTGCCATGAGCTGCATGAGGTGTGATTGCAGCATGTCACGCAATGCCCCCGTACCCTCGTAGAAGCCGGCACGGCTGCCGACACCCAGCTGCTCGGTACGTGTGATCTGCACGTGATCGATGTAATTACGGTTCCACAGCGGTTCGAGCATGAGGTTGGCAAAGCGCGACACGAGCACGTTCTGCACCATCGCTTTGCCCATGTAATGGTCGATGCGGTAGGTCTGGTCCTCGCGCAGATGGCGACTGATCTTGCGCTGCAGGTTCTGCGCACTCTCGAGACTGGCGCCGAACGGCTTCTCGATCACGACGCGTCGCCACGCACCGTTCTCGGCGAGCATGCCGAGCCCGTCGAGCGATTCCACGATGCCGCCGTAGGTCGACGGTGGCAACGAGACGTAGAAGACATGATTGTCGGGGAAGCGCCGCTCGGCCAGCAGTGCACGCAGGTTCTCGAACGTTTGCGCGTCTTTGAGGTCGCCCTGGAAGTAGTGCATGCGACCGACGAAGCTGTCGCAATTCGGTGCGGTCAGCGGATCGCGTGCGTGCTCGTCGAGAATTTCACGCACATGGAAGGCCCAGCTTTCCTGCGTGTAGTCGGTGCGCCCGGAACACACGATGCGCATGTCGGGCGTGAGCAGGCCCGAGACTTCGAGGTGATACAGCGCCGGCAACAGCTTGAGCTGGGCGAGGTTTCCGGTGGCACCGAAGATGATCAGGGTGCAGGCTTCAGTCATCGACGGCTACCTCCTGCCGGTCGTCGGTCCAGCGCGTGTGCCAGTGCTGCTGCGCGGCACGGTCGGTGCGCTGGTAGGTGTGGGCGCCGAAATAGTCGCGCTGCGCCTGGATCAGGTTGGCGGGCAGGTCGGCGCTACGATAGCCATCGTAGAAGCTCAGCGCGGCCGACAGGGCCGGGGTCGGGATGCCGCTGCGGATGCCGAAAGCGACGGCCTCGCGCCACCCTGCCTGTGCGCCCCGCAGGGCGTCGGCAAAAAAGTCGTCGAACGGCAGCGCCGGCAGTGTGGCGTCGCGTTCGTACGCCTGCGCGATGTCGTCGAGGAAACGGCTGCGGATGATACAGCCGGCGCGCCAGACCAGCGCGATATTGGCGTAGTCGAGTTGCCAGTCGTAGGCGGCAGCCGCAGTGCGCATCTGGAGAAAACCCTGGGTGTACGAGACGATCTTGGCGGCGTACAGGGCATCATGAATTGCCTGCAGCATCGCGGCCTGATCGGCCGCGGCCACCGGCTGGCGTCCACCGAGCCGCGCGGCAAGCGCGACACGCTCTTCTTTGAGAGATGACAGCATGCGCGCGTAGACGGCTTCGGCGATCAACGTGAGCGGCACGCCCGTTTCCAAGGCATCGACCGCGGTCCAGCGTCCGGTGCCTTTCTGACCGGCGCTGTCGAGGATGTGATCGACGCGCAGGCTACCGTCGGCATCGGTCACGCGCAGGATGTCAGCCGTGATCCCAATGAGATAGGAACGCAGCACGCCGTCGTTCCAGGCCGCAAAGGTGTCGGCGATCGCTGTCGCCGGCATGCCCAGGCCGTCGCGCATGAGTTGCCAGGCTTCGGCGATCAACTGCATGTCGCCGTACTCGATGCCGTTGTGGATCATTTTCACGTAGTGGCCGGCGCCGCCTTCACCGATCCAGCGGCAGCAAGGCTGGCCGTCGTCGGCCTTGGCGGCGATGCGCTCGAAGTGCTCGCGCACCAGCGGCCAGGCGGCCGCGTCGCCACCGGGCATGATCGAGGGCCCGCGGCGGGCGCCTTCTTCGCCGCCCGAGATGCCCATGCCGAGGTAGTGTATGCCCTTGTCGGCGAGTGACTGCCAGCGCCGCTGAGTGTCTTTGAAATACGAATTGCCGCCGTCGATCAGCACGTCACCGGCGTCGAGCAACGGCAGCAGGCTTTCGATGATCAGGTCGACCACCCGGCCGGCGGTTGCCATCAGAAACACGACGCGTGGCCGTGCGAGGGAATCGCACAACTCGCCGAGGCTGTAAGTCGGCATGATGCCGCTGTCCGCCGGCAGGTCGGCGACGAAGGCTTCGGTGGTGCTCGCGGTACGGTTGTACACGCTCACGGTCATGCCGTGATTAGCCAGGTTCAGCGCAATGTTGCGCCCCATGACACCGAGGCCATAGACGGCAATGTCGGATGGCATATCCAGTCCTGATTTATCGCCCGGCTTCACAGCGCCCGGCGGGGGTTCGAATTGACTCGTGCAAGTTTCGTGCGCAAACGCGGAACCGACATAACTCACTGTCTTGTCTGCGTCTGTTCGCGAATCGCCGGGGAGACACGGTGGATGCCGCGGTCCGTGCGCAACTTTGGCACAAGTCGCGCACGTTTTCTGCCCCTGTTTGCACCTTTGAGGTGCATCAATCGAGCGGATACCGATCAGCGCATGGGCGCGCTATTTGCAGTAGGGTTCGCCGATGCCCATTGACACACCTGACTGGGAGACAGGCCCGCAATGAGTCGACTTACCGACCTGCCCGAATGGAAGGCCCTGGAGGCCGATTACGACGCCACGAGCGCGCTGCACATGCGCGATCTCTTCGCCGCCGAACCCGATCGTTTCGCGCGCTTTTCGCTGAGCCTTGGCGACGTGCTGTTCGATTATTCGAAGAACCGCATCACCGGCGAGACGCGCGACCACCTGCTTGATCTCGCGCGGGTGTGCGATGTCGAGGGCTGGCGCGAACGCATGTTCGCTGGCGAGCCGATCAATCACACCGAGCACCGCTCGGTGCTGCACGTGGCCCTGCGCAATCTCTCGGCGCGGCCGTTGTACGTCGACGGCGTGGATGTGATGCCCGAGGTACGTAGTGAACTCGAGCGCGTCAAGGCGCTTGCCGAGGCCGTGCGCACGCGGCGCTGGCGGGGTGCCGGCAACCAGCCAATCACCGACGTGGTGAGTATCGGCATCGGTGGCTCGCACCTCGGTCCGCTCATGGCGACCGAGGCCCTGCGGCCGTATTCGATCCACGATCTCAAGATCCACTACGTGTCGAACATCGACGAGAACCACATCATGAACACGCTCGAGGTACTCAACCCCGAGACCACGCTGTTCATCATCGCCTCGAAGAGCTTCACCACGCAGGACACCATGGTCAACGCGGAGACGGCCAAGGCCTGGTTGTTGCGCAAGATCGACAGCGAGGCGGACCTGCCCAAGCACCTGGTCGCCGTCACGGCGAACGTCGAGGCCGCCACCGCTTTCGGCATCGCGCGCGAGAACGTGTTCAAGATGTGGGACTGGGTCGGTGGCCGCTATTCCATGTGGTCGGCGATCGGCCTGCCGATCGTTATCGCGATCGGATCGGAGAATTTCGATGCCTTGTTGGCCGGTGCGTTCGCCGCGGATGAGCACTTCCGCACCGCGCCGCTGAGCGAAAACATCCCTGTGATCATGGCGTTGCTGGGCATCTGGTACAACAACTTCTACCGCGCCGAGTCGATCGCCATCCTGCCGTACGACCAGAACATGCACCGCTTCCCGGCCTATCTGCAGCAGGCCGACATGGAAAGCAACGGCAAGTGCGTGGACCGCGCCGGGCAGGGGGTCGATTACGAGACCGGCCCGATCCTGTTCGGCGAGATCGGTATCGCCAGCCAGCATGCCTTCTACCAGCTGCTGCACCAGGGGACCAAGCTGGTCCCTGCCGACATGCTGGCGCCGGTGTCGAACTACCGCTGTATCGCGCGTCACCACCGTGCCCTGATGTCCAACATCTTCGCCCAGGCCGAGGCGATGATGCGCGGCAAGAACGAAGCCGAAGCGAAGGCGGAGCTGGAGGCGCAAGGGCTGGACGCGGCCGCAGTGGAGGCACTGCTTCCGTACAAGGTCTTCCCAGGCAACCGGCCGACCAACATCTTCCTGTTCTACACCTTGGATCCCAAGACCCTGGGCACCCTGATCGCCCTGTACGAACACAAGATCTTCGTCCAGGGCGTCATCTGGCAGTTGAACTCTTTCGACCAGTGGGGCGTCGAACTCGGCAAGCAACTGGCCACCGATATCCTCAACGAGCTCAACCTCGGCACGCCGGTGGG
>JAGRHA010000465.1 GCA_020445205.1 Gammaproteobacteria bacterium | reverse complement strand
GTTTGCCAGCAGCCAGGGTGCGCTGATCCAGGGCAATACCGTCGCCGGCAACAACTTCGTCGGCATCGACTCCTGCGAACGCTGCATGCACCTCGACAATGTCGTGTTTTCGAACGGCGGATTCGGCCTTCGCAACCTCGGCCTCGGCGGCAGCGCGTACGGCCGCAATACCTTCTATGACAACAATGCTGGCGGCGACCAGGTCGAGTCCGGCGGCGTCGAGATCGCGCCCAACGTCTGCAGCGGCAATACGATTTGTCCGTAACAGGCGGTTCGACGGTGAACCGATGGCCTGACCGAAGGGGCCGGTGACACGAAGATATTCAGTCTTCGCCGTTGGTCACCGCCCCCCAGGGTTTTGCGACATGCCGGGTGTACAGCTCGCTGAACCTTGCCACATGACGAAGGCAGGCATGCACAATCATCCCGGCAATCGTGCGTCGCCAATACCCATCGTCGTTTGGGTGTTCACTGAATTCTCGGCGCGCGCAAACCGCTTTGGCCGCAACCGTTATTAGCAACAGCGCATGGGGCATTCGGGATCGTTGCCGGAATGGCCGAGTTGGGCCGCCAGCAGCCGCGTGAACCGGAATTGCGTCGGATCGCCCGACGCGCGATATCACCAGACGGACTCCGCGCTGCAACGACGATCGTCGCAGCCGCCTGCGTCAGGCGCGCGCGGCCTGCCCGCTGCCGTCGAGTGCCACCAACGCCGTACGGATACGCTGCTCGATCTGCGACGGTGACAAACCCGCCATCTCCAACTGCTCGGCCTGCGTGCCCTGCTCGATGAAGCGATCGGGCAGCCCAAGGTTCAGCACGGCCGTCGTCACGCCTGCCTCGTGCAGCAGTTCGTTGACCGCGGAACCTGCACCGCCCTGCACGACGTTTTCCTCGAGCGTCACGAGCAGCGCATGATCGGCCGCGAGCCCCAGCAGCATGTCTTCATCCAGCGGTTTGACGAAACGCATGTTGACCAGCGTCGCGCCCAGCAATTCGGCGAGCGGCCGCACCGATTCGAGCAGCGTGCCGAACACCAGCAATGCCACGCCGCCGCCCTTGCGAGCGAGTGCGGCACGTCCCCAGGGCACGGTTTCGTATCCGCGGCCCGCATCGATGCCGATGCCCGCGCCGCGCGGGTAGCGCACCAGCGCGGGGCCCGGGTACTCGAACGCGGTCTGCAGCATCGCCCGGCACTCGGCCTCGTCGGCGGGCGCCAGGATGGCCATGTTGGGGATGCAGCGTGCGTAACTCAGGTCGAAGCTGCCGGCATGCGTCGCGCCGTCGGCGCCGACCTGACCCGCGCGATCGACGGCGAAGGTCACATCGAGCTTCTGCAGGGCGACGTCGTGCAGCAGCTGATCGTAGGCGCGCTGCAGAAATGTCGAGTAGATGGCCACCACCGGCTTCAGGCCGTCGCAGGCCATGCCGGCGGCAAAGGTCACCGCATGCTGCTCGGCAATGCCAACGTCGAAATAGCGCCGCGGGAAGCGCTCGGCGAACGCCACCAGGCCAGAGCCCTCGCACATCGCCGGCGTGATGGCGACCAAGCGCTCGTCGCGCTCGGCCGCGTCACAGGCCCAATCCGAAAACACCTCAGTGAAGCTCTTGGCCGCCGCGCCCTTGCCTTCCATCTTGCCCGTCGACGGGTTGAACGGCGACACACCGTGATAGACACAGGGATCGTCCTCGGCCGGCGTATAGCCGCGGCCCTTGCGCGTCACGACGTGCAGAAAACGCGGACCGCGCATCGCTTTCATATTGCGCAGCGTGCCGACCAGCAACGGCACGTCGTGGCCATCGATCGGCCCGATGTAATTGAAACCAAGCTCTTCGAACAGGGTGCCGGGCGTGACCATGCCTTTCATGTGCTCTTCGATGCTGTGCACGAGGTCCTTCATGCCCGGCAGGCCGCTGAGCACGTATTTGCCCCCCTCACGCACGCGGTTGTAGAGACCGCTCGACAACACGCGCGCGAGGTAGTTGCTCACGGCGCCCACGGGCGGCGAGATCGACATGTCGTTGTCGTTGAGGATGACCAACAGATCGAGGTCGAGCGCACCGGCGTGGTTGAGGGCCTCGAACGCCATGCCTGCCGACAATGCACCATCGCCGATCACGGCGATGTGCTCGCGCGCCTGGCCTGCCGTCTTGGCGGCGACGGCCATGCCCAACGCGGCACTGATCGAAGTACTCGAATGGCCGGCACCAAACGCGTCGTACTCGGATTCGTCACGTTTCAGAAAGCCCGACAGACCATCCTTCTTGCGCAAGGTATGCATGCGCTCGCGACGCCCGGTGAGAATCTTGTGCGGATACGCCTGGTGACCGACATCCCACACGAGACGATCGTGCGGCGTGTTGAACACATAGTGCAGCGCCACGGTCAACTCGACGACGCCGAGTCCCGCGGCGAGATGCCCACCGGTCTGCGACACCGTGTTGACGAGAAAGCGTCGCACCTCGGCCGCCACGGCGGGTAGCTGGCCCGTTGTGAGCGCGCGCAGGTCTGCGGGCGACGCGATGTCGTCGAGCAGCTCGTAGGGCGCACCGGGCAGGCTGTGGGGCATGTTCGCGGACCAGCGGAAAAAAACGTCTTACAGTTTAACCCATCGCGACCGCCACGAAGCTGCCGGCCGACGTCGCAAATTCGCCAACACGCACCGCCCTACCCCCAAATTTCTTCACTGCTTACCCCGCGGCGAAATTTCCCTGTCACGCCAATGACAAACGCGCGTCACGGCACCCACCTAGGCTGCACGGCATCTCGAAACCCGGTCACGGAGCAGTCCCATGAGCGTGATGCCCCTGCAACAACCGCGACGCCCCGGCACCCGTCTGCGCGTCGAGCTGGCGACAACGATCGACGACATCCGTGCATCGCAGGCCCTGCGCTACCGGGTGTTCGCCGGCGAACTCGGCGCCGATCTCGACCCAGCCGGGCGCGGCATCGACGAAGACGCCTTCGATCCCTACTGCCAGCACCTGCTGGTGCGCGAGCAGGATAGTGGTCGCATCATCGGCAGTACACGCCTGCTGCTCGACCACAACGCCCGCCGCGCCGGCGGCTTCTATTCCGCCAGCGAGTTCGATCTGGGGCCGCTGCTCGAGCTGCCGGGCAGACGGCTCGAAGTCGGCCGCACCTGTATCGATCCCGTTCACCGCCAGGGCGCGGCGATCGCGCTGCTGTGGGCAGGACTGGCCGACTTCGTCAGACACAACGCGGTCGACATGCTGTTCGGTTGTGCCAGTATCGCGATGCGCGACGGCGGCGTGCATGCGCAGGCGATCATGAACCGCGTGCGCCAGCACGCGATGACACCGCCGGATTGCAGAGCCATACCCAAAAGGCCGCTGCCGCCGCTGCCACAGGGTGCGAGCGATACGCTGTCGGCACCCTTGCCACCGCTGCTCAAAGCCTATTTCCGTCTTGGCGCACGCGCCTGTGGCGAACCCTGTCACGACCCCGCGTTCAACTGTGCGGACATCCTGGTGCTGGTTAAGGTCGACGAAATCGATGCATCATACTCACGGCACTTTCTCGAGCGAGTGAGCGGAAACTGAGGCATGACGGCACTGCGGGTAAGCCGGCGCATCCTGTTGATCACACTGCACGTGGTGTTGGGACTGATCCTCACACCGCTGACCCTGACCCGCCACGCGGGCGGTGTCTGGCGCACCCACCCACGCGTCACCACGTGGTGGCACAACCGGCTCGCCGATATTCTCGGCCTCACGATCACGGTCGCGGGCCATCGCCCGCAGCCACCCGCGTTGCTCGCCAGCAACCACGTCTCGTGGCTCGACATCGTCGTACTCGGCGCACTCACACACACCGATTTCCTGTCCAAGGCCGAGGTACGCCGCTGGCCCCTCATCGGCTGGCTCGCCGCGCGTTCGGGTACGCTGTTCATCCAACGCGGCAACGGCGAGGCCGCGGCCGTCAGCGAGCAGATCGCCGAGCGCCTGCGTGACCAGGGCCTGCTCACGCTGTTTCCGGAGGGAACGACGACGGATGGACGCCAGGTGAGACCGTTCTTCTCGCGCCTGTTCGCCGCTGCGCTCGATACCGGCACCGACGTTATCCCGGTGACCCTGCAATACCATCTCGACGGCGAATACGACCCCGTCGCGCCATACACCGACAACCAATCGTTGCTCGACAACATGCGCGGCCTGATCGTGCGCGAGCGCTCCGCCGTGCACGTCACTTTCGGCCAGCCGATCTCGCTGCACGACCACACGCGCAAACAGGCGGCCGAACTCGCACGCAGCGCCATCGTCGACGCCCTCGGCCGCCCGGTGCGGCTGCCGCTGCCCGAAGGCGCGACGGTCACCGCCTGATCCCGTCGCCGCCTCACATCCCGCCACGCACAGCGAGCTCGCCGCCCCATGCAGATACTGGTCGTCTCCGAGACCTTTCCACCCGAGATCAACGGTGTTGCGCGCACGCTGGCGCAGCTGGTTTACGGCCTGGGCAACCTCGGCCACGGCATCACACTGGTGGTGCCGCGACAGCGCTCGCCACGGCGCGCCGTCGCTGCCGATGACGGCCGCGTTCGTGTGCACGAGGTCGCGGGCGTGGCGATACCGGGTTACCCGGAGCTGCAGTTCGGGCTGCCGGCGCGCAAGTTGTTCGAACAACTGTGTGACAACGATCGCTTCGATGCCGCTTACATCGCCACCGAGGGCCCACTGGGTCGATCGGCCCTGCGCGCCTGCGAACGCCACGGCATCAGCGTCCTGTCGGGTCTGCACACCAATTTCCACCAATACAGTCGCCACTACGGCATGGGTCTGCTCGCACCGTTGCTGTTGCGCTACCTGCGCCGCTTTCACAACCGCGTCGACGGCACGCTGGTGCCGACACGGTCGATGGCGACTGCGCTGCAAAAGCAGGGCTTCGAGCGCCTGCACGTGTGGCCACGCGGTGTGCACGCGCAACAATTCCACCCGCGCCATCGTGACCCGGCGCTGCGTGCACGCTGGGGTCTGAATGACACCGACCTCGCCGTGCTCTACGTTGGCCGACTGGCGGCGGAGAAGAACATCGATAGGGCGTTCGACGCGTTCGACGCGATTCACGCCGAACAGCCCAGAGCGCGTTTCGTGCTCGTCGGCAGCGGCCCGCTCGAGGCGTCGCTGCGTGCGCGTCACCCGGATGCGGTGTTCGCCGGTGCACACACGGGCCAGTCCCTGGCCGAACACTACGCCAGTGCCGACCTGTTCCTGTTCCCCAGCAAGACCGAGACGTTCGGCAACGTCACGCTCGAGGCGCTGGCCAGCGGGCTGGCCGTTGTCGCGTTCGATCTCGCCGCGGCGCACGAACTCATCGCGCACGGCCACAACGGCCTGCTGGCCGCGGAACACGACGATGCCGCCTTCGTCGCCGCGGCGCAGCGTTGCGCACGCGACGAGTCCCTGCGCACGCAACTCAAACGTCATGCGCGCGACACCGCTGTGCAACAAGACTGGCCGAGACTCATGCTCGAACTCGAACGCCTGTTCGAGACGTGTGTCGCCGAGGGTGGAAACGATGACATTGAAGATGCTGTTCGAGCGCCTGACTGATGTCGAGACGGCCTGGTGCCTGCGCGCAAACCGGCGCGGCGAGCAACTCGACACGCAACACTTCTTCGCCATCGTCAGCCGGCTCGGCGACGGCGTCGCGTGGTACCTGCTCATGTTGCTGCTACCCGTCGTCTACGGGCGAGACGGTGTAACCGCTGCGCTGCACATGCTCGCGGTCGGCATCGTCGCGCTGTTGGTGTACAAATCGTTGAAGCATCTGACGGGACGCCGCCGACCGTGCGACCGCTCACCACTGGTCCGCCGGCACGCACCCATGCTCGATCTCTATAGCTTCCCTTCGGGGCACACCATGCATGCGGTCGGTTTCACGGCCGTGCTGTTGTACCACTTCCCGCCACTGGGCGTGGTCGTGTCGCCGTTCGTGTTTCTCGTCGCATCGTCACGCCTGGTGCTCGGCCTGCACTATCCGAGCGACGTGATCGCGGGCGCCCTGATCGGTGGTGGCGTGGCCTGGGCCAGCATTGCCTTGCTGACCTGAACACGCCACTTGTGTCGGCGCGACGGTTGGCGCGCGGCATCGCCGTCATCTCAGCGGCGCGAGCACGAAGGTGCACACGGCGTGGCTGCCGGCGTGTGGCGCTTTGCAAGCGCGCCGCGGAGGCGCTGATCGAGCCCGTCGGCGCACGACGCGTCGGCCCGCGTCGCATCCGCGTGAACGTCCAGCCCTGCCCACCCAGGCCGTCTCACATCCGCTGTCGTAGGCGGCCTCACGCTGGACGCAAAGTGCGAGCCGCGCGCTTTCTCTGCGGACGGTAGGACGTGATGCGTGGGACTGCGCGTGTCGCCGCCACGGCGTGCGACAACATCAGGCATCGACACATCGGCGTACCGTGCCGGGAAGATCTGGCGACGCCCCTTCCCGGGTCACCCGCGGCAGTGCCCGAGCGGGTCGCGCTGTGCCCGCGCCACCACACCCGGGACACCACACTACGCGGAACCCCGGCGTCGGCGACACGGTTGGCCGTACCGCGACCGCGCAGCAACCGCCGCGCGTGGCCGTGGGCATGCGAAAATCCACCGATGCCAACGCCCCGCTACGACACGCTGATCATCGGTCAAGGACTCGCAGGCAGTGCGCTCGCCTGGCAACTAATCGACGCCGGGCAGCGCGTCGCCGTGGTCGACGACGGCCACCTGAGTTCGTCGTCGATCGTCGCTGCCGGCCTGATCAACCCCCTGGCCGGACTGCGCTTCACGCGACGCCCGGAGCTCGACGACTGGCTGGCCGCGGCGACGACGTGGTACGCCGCTCTCGCGGCCGCGTTCGGACGTGATTTCTACCATCCCCTGCCGATGCTGCGCCTGCTGCGCTCCGCCGAACAACGCCGCTTCTACGAACGTCGCGGGCAAGACCCGCTGAGCCGGCCGCTGCTCGACGAGGCTTTCACGGCCGCTACCTGCCCCGAGCCGCTGCACGCTCCATTCGGTGGCTTCATCCAGCGACAGACGGGGTTCGTCGATCTGCCGAACCTGTTGGACGCACTGCGCCACTGGCTGCGCGAGCGCGCCACGCTCATCGAGCGGACGCTGCGCTACGACGAAATCCGGCTCGACGATACGGGTGTCGAACTCATGGGCCTGCGCGCTACGCGCATCGTGTTCTGTGATGGCGCGCGCCTGCGCGACAATCCCTGGTTCGGCGGGCTGCCGCTGATGCCGGAGAAAGGCGAGATTCTCAACGTCATCGTACCGGACTGGCCATTGCGCCATATCGTCAACGGCGCCTTCTGGATGGTGCCGCAGGGCGACGGCGAGATACGCCTGGGGGCGACACACGACCACCACCGTTGCGATCAACAGCCGACCGACGCCGGGCAATCGACGCTGTTGGCCGGGTTCGCGGCGCTGCGGCCGGATCTGCCGCCACCGCGGGTGACGCAGCAAGTCGCCGGCATCCGACCGGGTACGCGCGACCGCTATCCGCTGATCGGCCACGCCGATGACAACGCCGCATTGTGGGTGTTCAACGGCTTCGGTGCGCGGGGTTCGCTGACCATTCCATGGTACGCACAGTGCCTTGCGCAGCACCTCGTGCATGCGCGACCGCTGCCCGCCGAAGCCGATATCGGCCGTTTCAAATGAGACGACCACCCCTCACGGCGGTGGCTCAGCACGCCGTAGCCGAGGTCGTCGGCAGCGGCGACCGCGTCGTCGACGCAACGGTCGGCAATGGCCACGACACCCTGTTCCTTGCACGCCAGGTCGCACCCGATGGCCGCGTGATCGGTTTCGACGTGCAGCCGGCGGCGCTCGACGCCACACTGACGCGGCTGCGGGAGGCCGGCCTCGATGGGGTCGCGACACTGCTGGCGAGCGGCCACGAACACCTGCACGACGCGGTACCGGCGGGGTGGCGCGGGGATGTCGGCGCGGTGATGTTCAACCTCGGCTACCTGCCCGGTGGCGACAAGACCCGGATCACGCAGGCACCAACGACACTCGCGGCGCTCGACCAGGCAGCGGCGCTGCTGCGTGCCGGCGGCCTGTTGTCATTGCTCGTGTATCGCGGGCATGCGGGCGCCGCCGACGAGGCGGCTGCCGTCGCATCATGGGTCGGCGATCAGGCGGGCCGCTTCGAAACGCGGCGTCACGACTCACCGGGCCCGATCCTGTATCTGTTGCGCAAACGTGCCTGAGTCGTCGGCCCGATCCGTGTCCGTGCGCCGTTCTAGGGCAGACGCTGCAGGCGGTAACGTACCGGGCTGTAATCGTCGTCACCGCCGGTGGCGAAGGTCCAGCCGTCGCTGAGCGGCAGCTCGACGCTGGCATCCGGCGGCAGACCGACGACCTCGCGCACGCGCACGCGCGGCACGCCGTCATGCCCGACGCGCTCGGCATCCTGGCGCTTGCCCATCGTCTGCTTGCCACGTTCGGCCACGGCAAACCAGTTGTCGCCGGGCGCCTGCTCGGACGCGCACTCGTAGGTCACGGCGAGGTAGTTTCCGGGAATGCCGTACGCCGGGCGCAGCGTTACCGTCTGTGCCTGCACCTCACCGACCACGGGGAACGCGGTGAAGCGCGCATGCGGTGTCTCGTGCAGATTGAGATTGCTGTCGAGATAACTGCCCTCGACCTGCGTGCAGCGGAACCATCCCACCGGGTTGGACAGCGCTTGCGGCGGTCCGATCCAGTGCGAACGGCCGTTGCCGGCGACGAACACACCGTCACGGATATCGAATTCGATGACCACCTCCCAGCGCATGCGCAAACCACCGCCGAGATCGGGCTCTCCATAGAGATAGGTGTTGTGGCCGCTGAGCGTGAGTCGCCAGCCACCGTCGATATCGTCCGCCCAAAGCGGACGCGCGACAGCCAACAGCCCCATCAGCAGCCAGCGTAAGCTCACGACACGCTGGCCGGCTGGATCAGGTGCGCCGCGTCGTCGCCCATGAGGAAGTCGAAGAACGCCTGCGCGACGGGCGGCAGACGCTTGCCGACGCACCTCACCAGGTACCAGTGGCGTTGGATCGGAAAACCGTCGACGTCGAGGATCACGAGGCGGCCGGCCTCGAGTTCCAGTTCCAGGGTGTGGACCGAGACGATGCCCAGTCCCAGCCCCGCCTCGACGGCGTGCTTGATGGCCGAATTCGATGTCATCTCCATACCGGTGCGTAGTTTGACCCCACGCTCGGCAAAAAACCGCTCCATGGCGATGCGCGTACCCGACTGCTGCTCGCGGGCGACGAAGGTTTCGTTCTGCAACTTTTGCAGTGGGATGGCGTTGCGACGCGCCAGCGCATGGCTCGGTGGCGCGATGATCACGAGCGGGTTGTCCATGAACGCCGTGGCGTCGAGCTCGAGCTCCTCGGGCGGCTTGCCCATGATTACGAGATCCGTCTCGTTGTTCGCCAGTTGATCGAGCAGCGTCTTGCGGTTGGTGACGTCGAGCGAGAACGTCGTTCCCGGATAGCGACGCGAAAAGGCGGCGAGCAGCCGCGTGGCGAAGTAATTGGCCGTCGTCGCGACACTGAGGCGCAGGTGGCCGGTATGCACGCCTTTGAGCGCTTCGACGACTTCTTCGAGCTCCTGCAGCTGACGGCCGACCGCCTGGGCACACAGGAAGACCTCACGCCCGGCCTCGGTCAGGTGGATCTGCTTGCCGAGTTTCTCGAACAACGGCAGCCCTGCGGCCTCCTCGAGCTGGCGGATCTGCATCGACACCGCGGGCTGGCTCAGATGCAGCTCCTCGGCGGCCCGCGTGTAGCTGCCATGACGCGCGACGGCGGCGAAAACCTCCAATTGTCGCAGGGTCAGATGCATAAGTTCTATCTTATCTCATCTATCAGTATTATTGACTAGCAATTATGGGTTGCCCCTCTATACTCCCCCAACCCCATAACAGGACCGGCTAATACACCTCGGCCGGTCGGGGCCCGAATACCAGTCCCACAGGACATGGATCAACACCGAAACAGAGGGTTTTAGGTAATGGCCAAGAAATACGATGCGGGCGTAAAAGAGTACCGCGAAACATACTGGATGCC
>JAGRHA010000464.1 GCA_020445205.1 Gammaproteobacteria bacterium | reverse complement strand
TCAAGGCGCGCAACGAACGCTTCATGGGCCGCGATGATCTCAATCTGCTGGTCGGCTATCACTTCGACCACTACAGCCTGGCCATCGACAACTACGATTCCGCCGACTACACCTCGGGCGCGAAGACGGCTCGCACCACGTCGACGGGTGGCGAGACGCGCACGCATGCCCTGTTCGCGCAGCTCGGTTGGGATTTCATACCGCACTGGGATGTCGCACTCGGCGCGCGCTATGAGCGCTGGGAGACCATCGACGGTTACTACTACCGCTACAACACGATGACGTTCAACGATTTCGCCGATCGTAGCGAGACCGGAATCTCACCGAAGTTCTCGCTGGGTTTCGATCCCGATGGTCCGTGGCATTTCCGCTACTCGCTGGCCAAGGCCTACCGCTTCCCGATCGTCGAAGAGCTTTATCACAACGCCAACTCGATCCTCGGCACCACGATCGCCAACGCAACGCTGGATCCGGAGGTCGGGGTGCATCACAACCTGAGCATCGAGCGTGAGATACCGCGCGGTTTCGCGCGCGTGAACCTGTATCACGAGCGCATCAAGGACGCCATCTGGAGCCAGACCGACGTCACTTCCGTGCCCACGGTCACGACCTTCCTGCCTGTCGACGAGGTCACCACCTCGGGCGTCGAACTCGTGGTGCAACAGGACCGCGTGTTCGAGGTGCCGCTCGACGTGCGCTTCAACGTCGCCTACACCGACAGCGAGGTCACCAAGAACGATGCCGATCCGAGCGTCGAGGGCAATGTGTTCCCGCGCATGCCGAAGTGGCGTGCCAATCTGCTTGGGACCTGGCATGTCTCACCCAAACTGGATACCTCGCTGGGCCTGCGCTACGCGAGTGACAGCTACGGCAACCTCGACAACAGTGACAAGGTCGACCAGGTTTACGGCGCACAGGACAAGTACCTGTTCGTCGACGTGAAGGCGAACTACCAGGTGACGCCCGCCGCCAAGATCGCCCTCGGAATCGACAACCTCACCGACGAAGTGGCGTTCGTCGCCCACCCCTGGCCGCAGCGAACCTTCTACGTGCAAGGCAGCGTGGACTTCTAGGCGGATAGCGGGAAACAACACGATGCACGGTTCCATCCGTCTCCCTTTTTTGGCGCAAGCCTTGGTACTGGTGATGTCGCCATCGACCGTCACTGCGGGTGCTGCCTGCAGTGACGGTCCCTCTTGTTGCCGTATATCTCGATCACGGCGACAGCACATTGTCACTGCGTCGGTGGCGCCATCCCGCATGGGCGTGGGTATGGCATTGCGCGCCGTACGCTGCGGTCGACGGTGACGACCATGCGCAACCTGCGTATCCCTTTCCTGTTTTCGGCGATCGCCCTGGTACTGGTGAACTCGCTAATGGCCGCTGCCGCAGGACAACACGGCGGCGGCCATTCTTCTCCCGCGGCCAGCCTGTTGCCGGCCTGCCAGGGCGCGGCACTGCCTGCACCCGACTGTGGGCGCACGCCGGCGGCCGCGTTCGATGGTCAGGGACGTCTGTGGTTGGTATTCAGCCAGAACGGCCACCTTTACCTCACGTATTCCGCAGACAGGGGAGCGAGCTTTGCGGCACCCACGGTCGTCAACCGCGTACCCGAGAAAATCTCGGATGACGGCGAGAACCGCCCGAAGCTGTTGCTCGGGGACGCCGGCCAGGTGTTTCTGTCGTGGACGGTGAAGACACCGGGCAAATATGCCGGGGCGGTGCGATTTGCGCGCTCACTCGACGGCGGCAGGCATTTCGACGATCCGGTCACGGTCAACGACGACCATGCGCCGATCAGCCATCGTTTCGACGCCATGGCGCGCGACCGTCGCGGTCGCCTCTACATCCTCTGGCTCGACAAGCGTGACCTCGCCGCCGCCAAACGCAACGGTTCCGACTACGCGGGTGCGGCCGTGTACTACGCCGTGTCCGACGACGACGGCGCCAGCTTCACAGCGAACCGCAAGCTCGTCGATCACAGTTGCGAATGCTGTCGCATCGCGGTCGATATCGATGACGACGACCGCCTCGTTGCGCTGTGGCGACACGTCTACCCGGTCAATCTGCGCGATCACGCGATTGCCCGCGTGCGTGCGGATAGCACCACGCTGTCGGGAGAACCCGTGCGCGCGACCGACGACGGCTGGATCGTCGACGGCTGTCCCCATCATGGTCCCGACCTGTCGCTGAGCAAGGCCGACGGGCAGGCAGGCAAGGCGCACATCACCTGGTTCACACGCGGCACCAAGCACCGTGGCCTCATGTACGGCCGTTTCGATCTCGATCAGGGCCAACTCGAACTGCAGCAGTCGATCGATGAAGCACCTGCCGCGTCACGCCCGCAGGTGCTGGCGACCAACGGCCGCGTGTGGCGTGCATGGAAGGCGTTCGATGGGTCGTCGACCCGCTTGATGGCGGCTGACTCGACAGACGAGGGTGAGACCTGGTCGGCAGCACGTGTGATCGCACAGACCGCTGCAGCCTCGGATCACCCCGACCTGATCGCCTGGCACGACGAGGTGTTCCTGTCGTGGCACACCCAGGCCGAGGGCTACCGCCTGTTGCCGATCACGGAGGCGACGCCATGAAACAGCGGTCACGTTCGATCTTCGTCGCGTGTTGGCTGAGCGCTGTGGTGGCATGCAGCCTATCGTGGTCTGTTCATGCCACACCACGGCCATTCGACGCCGACAGTCTGCACGCGATCGAGCGAGCGCGCGACGGGCAACCGTTCATGCTCGTGTTGTGGTCACTCGATTGTCCGCCGTGCCTGACCGAACTCGCCACGTTGGGTCGCACGGTCAGCCAGCTCAGCGACCAACGCCTCGTACTGATCTCCACCGACACCACGGCGGATGATGCCGAGATCGATGCGTTGATGAAACGCGTCGGCCTGACGCGATTCGAACACTGGCGTTTCGCCGACGGCTTTGTCGAGCGCCTGCGCTACGCCGTCGATGCCGACTGGTATGGCGAGTTGCCGCGCGTCTATCTGTATCCGCCGGATCACGCGCGCGTGTCGTACAGCGGCATCCTCGATGACGACACCCTCGGCCAATGGCTGCGTCAGCTGGTGTCCGACACCCGGGCACAGGAGTAATCGAACCATGCAACGACTTCCGATGGGCCAGCCGACCAGATGCGGCGTCTTTGTGCTGCTCGGCCTTCTCGCGTGCCACGGCACGTACGCCGCCGATGCGCTGAGCAAGTCGCTTGATACCAGTATCGACAACACGCGTCAGGAAGCGGTCGTGCAGCACACGATCGAAAAGATCGATGACGACACCGAGAGCATGCTGGCCGAATACCAGCGCCTGAGCCGTGAGCTCGATGTGTCCACGGCTTACCACGATCAGCTGCAGCGACTGGTCGCGTCGCAGGACGCCGAGAAGGGTTCGATTACACAGCAGATGGACGAACTCGATGCGACACAGCGCGAGATCGTGCCGCTGATGCTGCACATGATCGACGGCCTCGCCGAGCTGGTCGACGCAGACCTGCCTTTCCTTGGCGCAGAGCGCCGTCAGCGTGTCGCGCAGCTGCGTGACCTCATGGACCGCGCCGACGTCACGCTGGGGGAGAAGTACCGTCGCCTGCTCGAGGCCTACCAGATCGAGCTCGACTACGGTCGCACGATCGAGGCCTACCGTGGCGACCTCGTCGACGGCGGCGCGCCACGCGCCGTCGATTTCCTGCGAGTCGGCCGCATCGGTCTCTACTATCAGAGTCTCGACCGCAGCGAGATCGGCCATTGGGACGCCGAGCGTGACGCCTGGGCAAGGCTTCCCGACGCGTATCGACGCACGATCCGGCGTGGTTTGCAGATCGCCAACAACCAGGCCGCACCCGAACTGTTGCGTCTGCCGGTGCCCGCGCCGCAGATCCTGGAGGTGGCGCGATGAAGCGGCGTTCCCTGTTCGCGGCGCTCGCCGTCGCTGCCATCCTCGCCGGTCACTTCGCTGCGCCCGCAGCGGCGGGAGAGCTCGACCAGCTGCTCGAGCGTATCGAACAGACCCAGGCTGCCGACGCCAAGCTGCGGCGTGAGCGTGAACAGCGCTTCCGCGCCGCCAACGTCGAGCAGAAACAACTGCTCGACACGCTGCGTGCGCAGGTCGCCGCAGAGCAGTTGCGCGGCGACGAACTCAAGACGCGTTTCGACAGCAACGAGACCGAGCTGCAGCAACTCGAACAGGCGCTGCAGGCGCGTACGGGCGAGCTCGGCGAGCTGTTCGGCACGGTACGCCAGACCGCCAAGGATCTCGCTGCGCTGGTCGCCGAGTCGCCGGCCTCGGCGAACGCCGCCGAGCGTGTCGCGTTGCTCGAGCAGCTCGGCGAAAGCAAGGTATTGCCGGATATCGCGAAATTGCACGCCATGTGGCGGGCGCTACAGCGTGCGACGGTCGAGACGGGGCGCGTGGTGCGCGAGTCTGCCGACGTGGTCGCGAGCAATGGCGAAGCCGCACGCGCCCAGATTGTGCGCATCGGCGAGTTCGCCGCGCTGCACGGCGCCGACTATCTGCGTTACGAACCGGCGGGACGTCGTTTCGTGGTCCTGCCGCGCCAACCCGTGCATGTCGATGCGGCGACGCTGGCCGCACTGCACGACGGTACGCCCGGTTACCTGCCACTGACCATCGACCCGACGCGCGGCGCGCTCATGGGCATGCTCGTCGACACGCCGACCTGGTCCGAACGGCTGCAACAGGGCGGCGTCGTCGGCTACACCATCCTCGCAGTGGGCGCCATCGGCCTGCTGATCGTGTTGGTGCGTATGCTGTATCTCGGTCGTGTGCATGCGCGCATGCGCCGCCAGTTGCGCGACCTCGCGGACCCGCGTGACGACAACCCGCTCGGCCGGGTGTTGCAGGTCGCGCGCCAGGCCGAAGCCGCCGATCCCGCCAATCTCGAGCTGCAGATAGACGAAGCCGTGTTGCGCGAGTTGCCGCGACTCACGCGCGGCGAGGGTCTGCTCAAACTGCTCGCGGGTGTCGCGCCGCTGCTCGGTCTGCTTGGTACCGTGGTCGGCATGATCGTGACCTTCCAGGCGATCAGTCTGTTCGGCACAGGCGATCCGAAGCTCATGGCCAACGGCATCTCGCAAGCGCTCGTGACCACGGCGCTCGGCCTGATCGTCGCCATCCCGCTGCTGTTTCTGCACACGTTGCTCGCGGCACGCGGTCGCACACTGACGCAGTTGCTCGACCAGCAGTCGCTCGGCCTCGCGATCATGGCGCGTGAGTGAACGGCAATGCGTGACGTCATCGGTGACATGCAGCGCTTTCTGGACGCCGGCGGACCGGTGTTGTGGCTGATTGCCGCGACTGCACTCGTCATCGGCACGCTGGTCATCGAACGTTACTGGTTCCTGTACCTCGACGCGCCCGCGCGCATCGACGCCGACGTGCGTGCATGGCAGCAGCGCGGCGACCGTCATACGTGGGCCGCGCTGCAGGTGCGTGAAGCCCTGATCGCAGGCTTGCGGGCACGGCTGCAGGGCAGCCTGCCGGTGATCCGCGTGCTCGTGACCCTGTGCCCGCTGTTCGGTCTGCTGGGTACGGTGACCGGCATGATGTCGGTGTTCGACGTGATCGCACTGCTGGGTACCGGCAATGTGCGCGCCATGGCGTCGGGTATCTCACAGGCCACCATGCCGACCATGGCCGGCATGGTCGTGGCGTTGCCTGGGCTGTACCTGCGGGCCGGCTTACAGCGCGAGGTGCGGCGTCGCGTCGACGCCTTCGCCGACCGCCTGACCATTGCATGAGGACGCGCTATGCGCAGGCAGCGATCACAGAACACGGATGCCGATGAGGCCGAGATCAACCTGACACCGATGCTCGACGTCGTGTTCATCATGTTGATCTTTTTCGTCGTGACGACATCGTTCGTCAAGGAATCGGGGGTCGACGTCAATCGCCCGATTGCGGCATCGGCACAGCGCCAGGAGACCGCGAACCTGCTGATCGCCATCCGGCCGAACGGTGAAATCTGGCTCGATGGTCGCGCGATCGACCTGCGTGCCGTGCGTGCCAATATCGAGCGCCTGCGCGCCGAGTTGCCGGAAAGTCACGTCGTTATCCAGGGCGACAAGGCGGCACCGATCGGCCTCCTGGTGCAGGTCATGGACCAAGTCCGCATGGCCGGCATCGACGACGTGGCGATCGCCGCCGACGAGGAGGCACGCTGAGATGTTGGCCGCGGCACCGCGTCTGCTGACCCGTGTGACGATGTCGTTGCTGGGTGGCAGCGTGATCGCCGCCGCATCGATCTGGACCATGCAGTGGTTGGTCATGCGTGACGCCGAGGGTCACTACACGCGGCACGAGCGTCCTGTCATGGAGTTCGTGCGCCTGCAGCGCGAAAGCGAAACGCGCAGCAAGCGTCGGGAAAAGCCAGCCGAACCGCCACCGCCGCGTGAGCCGCCGCCGGCCACGCCGAACCTGCCGGACCTGCGCGTGGCGCCGGTCAACATCAAAGCGCCGCCGATTCGCACGCCGATTCCCGACGTCGCGTTGAACTTTGCGCGTCCCACGCTCGGCCCCGTAAGTCAGGCGCTCGTCGATCGGCCGCTCATGGTGTTGTCACGATTGCCGCCGCAGTACCCGTATCGCGCACAGCGCCGCGGCACCGAGGGATGGGTGCGTCTGTCGTTCGAGGTCACGGCCGAGGGTGCGGTGCGCGACGTGGTCGTCGTCGAAGGCAGCCCGCCGGGCATCTTCGATCACGAGGCCATCCGCGCCGTGCAGCGCTGGAAGTTCAAACCGCGTATCGAGAGTGGGGTGCCGGTCGCGGTGCGCACCGAGCAGACGATCGACTTCCGCCTGCGCAAGAAGGGATCATGAAGACCACGGCCCTACTGTTGTCGCTGTGCCTGCTGTGCACCACAGCGGCCACCGCCGCAAGCAAGACTCCCACGCTCGCACGCGCGACCTACGACGCGCTGCAGGCGGCGCAGTCACAGATCGATGGTGGCAAATCGGGTACTGCCGCGGCGGCGTTGCGCACGCTGCTCGCGACGCTCGACGCTTCGCCCTACGAGCAGGCGATCGTGTTGCAGACGCTGGCGCAGGCCGAGCTGATGCGTGATGCACCGGCGGTGGCGTTGCGTGAGCTCGAGCGGGCCCTGGCGTTGGCGGTACTCGATGACAAGGCGCGTCTCGATCTGCTCAACAACCTCGCCCAGGTGGCGATGCTCGCGCAGCGCTACGAGCGCGCCGTGGTGCACATCTCGGCGTGGATCGCCGCGGCACCGGCACCGCGTGCCGAGGCTTATGTGTTGCTCGGCAGCGCACAGCTGCAGCTTGGTCGCGCGCACAAGGCGATCGCACCGTTGCAGAAGGCCATCGCATTGGCCAAGCCGGCGCAGGAAAGCTGGTACCAGGCCCTGCTCGGCGCCTATCACGAGACGAAGGACTACGGCCGCTGTGCCGAGCTGCTGTACCGCATGGTGCGGTTGTTTCCGCAGCGCGATGCGTATTGGCGCCAGCTGGTCGGTATCGAGTTGACGCGTGATCGCCAACGCGAAGCGCTCGCGGTCATGGAACTGGCGTATCTGCGCAACGCCCTGAACTCGTCGCAGGATCTCGTCGCCCTCGCGCAACTGCGCGCGCAGCAGGACGCACCTTATAAAGCCGCCCAGCTCATGGAAGACGAGATCGCTGCCGGGCGCATCCCCGGTACGGCCCTGCACTGGGAATTCGTCGCCAACGCCTGGTACCAGGCGCGTGAGTCGACGCGCAGCGTCGCGGCCCTGCAACGCGCGGTCGCCGGCAAAGGCGTGCGTCCCGATCTGCAGCTGCGCCTCGCTCAGCTGTATGTCGAAGGTGAACGTTGGGACGAGGCCGCTGGCATGCTGCAACGCGTGCTCGACCAGGCGTCGCTGAAAGCATCCGATCGCGGCCGTGGCTGGTTG